>JAGQQZ010000424.1 GCA_020425915.1 Planctomycetota bacterium
ACGGGGGGAGCCCCCGCGTCTTGCCTTTGATCCGAGCGTTCGCGAGCCGAGCGCACCCGCACCCGCACCCGCAAGCGCAGGCCCGCCCCGCCCTACTGGATCACCGTCTCGATCCCGTTCGACGTGATCACCGGCAACGCGGTCACGGCCCACGGTGCGCCAGGATCCACGACCATGAGTTGGAACTTCAACGGCAGACCGACGAGGCCTGGCTGGCCGCCGGAGAGATCCATGTCGAACGTCGCGGTGGAGCTACCCGGCACGAACGAACCGGACAGGATGCCGAGCGTCGAGTTGACGTTGATCGTCATGATGTTCGAGTCGTGGGTGAGCACGCACGAATCGGGGAACGCCGGCCATACCAGGTTCAAGGGCAGGAAGTCGGGCGCGTACGCCGTCGTCCCGATGATCACGTACACGTCGGTCGCCGTCGCCGGGATCCCCGACGCCACCGTCTGGAACACCGCACCGTCGGTCGGGGCGCTGACGTAGTCGTAGTCGACCGTAGCGGGGGCGCCGGGAGACTGCAGGTTGTGCGGGGTTCCGCCGCCGGCCCAACCGTCGCCCATCGTCGGATCGGTCGCATAAGGACCGGTGGCTGCGAGATCGGTGTAGTCGTGCGGCGTCACGCCATCGGAGCAACCGATGATCAGGTTGTTGCTGCCGAGCCAGTTCGACACGTCCTCGTAGACCACGGTCCAGGAGTCGCCACTCGTCAGATCCAACTGCACCTGGAACGTCAGCGCGTTCGACTCCTGCCACTCGTTCGTCTTCAGGAAGGTGATGTTGCAGTAGGTCGAGCCGTCGGTGCTCAGATAGGCGCTGTCCGTGTCGTCCGGTTCGAGGTCGGTCCAGAACGGCGCGATGCAGGCGACGGCCGCCAGACTGGCGAACGTCGGGTTCCACCGCGAGATGTCCGAGCCGGGTGCGAGCAGTCGACCGTTCGTGTCCAGGTCGAGCGAGGAGTAGGACACACCGTTGGGCAGGGTGAACGAGCCGCCTGCGAGGTCGAGGTTCTTGATCTCGTCACCTTCGTTGTAGCCGAACGGGATCGGGCAGCCGATCCGCGCCCAGTCGAACGCTGCGGTGACGCGCTCGACGTCATAGCCGCTGCCGTTCGGCGTCCAGCGCCAGGCGAAGGCGGGGTCGCGGGGGACGCCGAAGTCACAACTCGGACCGAACTTGCGCGCTGGGTGCAGGTCGTGGCACTGCGAGCGCGAGACCTGGTACTCGCCACCACCGATCGGCGTGAAGTCGAACCGGTAGCCGCCCAGATCGAACGAGCCCTGGGCGGTGCTGAGAGTCTGGTCCAAGAACGAGAACGTGCAGTCGTCGGTCCACAACGTCGAGAGATCCACTCCCTCGGGAGGAGTCGCGCCGTTGCCCGGCGAGAACCCGATGTCGATCTGGTTGTGACCCAGCGTGCCGTCGCCGAGGTTGCCGTAGACGAACGCGAAACTGCCGTCCGCATTCAGTTCGATCCACATCACTCCGGTCGGGTGCGTCGGATCGCCGAGCCGGACGTCGCGCCACTCACAGATCGCTTGGTCGACGCCGTTGTCGTGGAAGTACACGCCCGACGAGATCGTGCTGTTGCTCATCGCGTTCGTCCAGCACAGGCCGATGGTCGGATATGACAATGCCGACGTCACGGACGGCGGGCCGAAGCTCTGACCTTGATTCGGGCCCGGACTCATGCTGCCGCCCGGAGCGATGTAACCACCGTTGACGATGTCGAGGCTGGTCGTCGCAGAGGCTGCGCCGGGGAAGGTGAAACCGAACGACAGCGACACGTTGTGCACCGTGTTGTTCTGATTCACGTCGTCGAGGAAGGTTCCGCCGGTCGGCTTCACGCATTGAGCGATGAGAGACGATCCAGCCACGAGGCCAGCGACGAGAGCGAAGAAGCTGCTGCGGGCGAGGGTCCGACGATGCATTTGGGGGGTCCTTCTCTTGGTTCCGGAAGCCGTTACGGGAGGGTGAACGCAAGCGGGGCCAGGGGTCCGGCCATCTTTGTCGGGTTTTGTGGGATGCGCCGTGTCCGTGCGTGCGAACCGCGAGGAGGCCTGAGAGACGCGATGATCCGATACGGTGCAGCGCACCGTTGTTGGTGCCGCGCGATTCGGACCGATAGACTCGGCCCGAGGCGCGTCCTCGCCGCCACGCCCGCGACCATGGTCGGAGACATCACCGTACTCTTGAAACGTGCTCGAACCGGTGACCGGAGCGCGACGGACGACCTCTACGAGCGCGTCTACTCCGAGCTATACCGGATCGCCGACAGCATTCGTCCGGGGGCGAGTAACAGCACCCTGTCTCCCAGAGCGCTCGTGCACGAGGCGTACGTCCGCATGCGCGGGGTCGAGGACCTGGACTTCGCGACGCGGCGCCATTTCTACGCGTTCGCTGCCAAGGTCATGCGCAACGTGCTCATCGACTACACCCGACGTCGCAGTGCGAGCAAGCGCAATCCGAACGGCAACATCGTCCCACTCGACGCATCGCACGATCCCGGACACGAGGATGCGACCAGGTGGTTCGAATTCGACTCGGCGCTCGAGGAGCTCTCGAACCACGATCCGGAATTGGCAGAGCTCACGCAGCTGCGGTTGTTCGGCGGCCTGTCGCTCGCGGACGCCGCCGACGAACTCGGCCTCTCGAAACGCACGACCCAACGGCGATGGCAGCTGGCGAAGGAGTGGCTGCGACGCAAGCTGTCCGCCGACGGGCGAGCATGACGCTCGCCGCGTACGGACCGGCCGCCACCTTGCTGCTCGTCGTCGTCTCGGGCACGGCCCAGACAGACACGCGGCCCGACGTGGATCCGGTCGCGACGCTCGTCGCCGCCGTGGAGGACGCCGCGCGAGTCGAGCCAGGAAGTGATCCGGTCGCGAGCCGCGCAGCGGTTGCGCGGGCTTGGCGAACCGTGGGAGAGATCGCCGACGACATGGTCGGATCCAAGGCTGCGTTGGACGCGTTGTGGAAGCTCGGCCGCCTCGCCTACGCGACCGGATCGAAGCAGATCGCCCATGATTCGTGGGAGCTGGTCCTGCAGCGTCGGACGGCCAGCTTAGGTGAAGAGCACCCGGACGTGCAGAAGGCGCGCCACAACCTCGCCCTGACCAAGCGCGCGCTCGGCGATCTCGAGGGCGCGCACGATCTGTTCGAACGGATCGTGGCGGTGCGTTCCCGGTCCCTGCCCGACGATCACCCCGACCTGCAGTCCGCCCGACAGAACCTCTCGGTCGTCAAGCGGGCACTCGGCGACCTGCGCGGCGCGCACGACCTGCTCGAGGAGATCGTCGCCGCGCAGTCCGCGCACCTGCCCGACGACCACCCCCTCCTGCAGGAGGCACGCCTCTCGCTCGCTCACGCGAAGTTCGACGTCGGTGACGTGCGCGGAGCGCACGCGCTCAACGAGAAGGTGGTCGCTGTGATCTCGGCGCAGGTGCCCGACGACCATCCGTTCCTGCAGCAGGCACGCCTGTCCCTCGCCGTCACCATGCAGGCGCTCGGCGACCTGAAGGGTGCTCACGAGCTCAACGAGAAGGTCTACGCCGTACTCTGCGAGACCTTGCCCGATCATCATCCGACCTTGCAGGTGATTCGCCAGAACCTGGCGATGACGACGAAATCGCTCGGCGATCTTCGGACGGCTCTGGCTCTCGAAGAGAAGGTCCTCACCGTGAGTTCTCGTGTCCTGCCCGACGACCATCCCGACCTGCAGATCGCGCGGAACAACCTCGCGGTTACCGCGAAGGCGCTGGGTGATGTCGCCCGAGCACACGTTCTCGAGGAGCAGGTCCTCGCGGTATGCCTCCGCACGCTTCCCGACGACCACCCCCAGCTGCAGAGGGCACGACTGAACCTTGCCGGGACCAAACTCCTGCTCGGCGATCCGCAGGGCGCGCTCGCGCTCGACGACCAGGTGCTCGCCGTGCTGTCCAGCGCCCTGCCCGACGACCACTCCGACCTCCAGGCGGCACGACTGAACGTCGCGTCGTGTCGCGGCGTGCTCGGTGATCTGCAAGGCGCCCTCGCGCTCGAGGAGCAAGTGCTGGCGGTGCGCTCCAAGATGCTGGCCGACGATCACCCCGACTTGCAGCTGATACGCCTGAACCTCGCTGGGACCAAGAAGGCGCTCGGTGATCTGCAAGGTGCCCTCGAACTCGAGCAGCAGGTGTTCGCCGTGCGCTCGAAGTCCTTGCCGGACGATCACCCCGACCTGCAGATGGCGCGACAGGCGCTCGCCGACACGATGAAGTCGTTGGGCGACCCGAAGGGCGCGCTCCCGCTCGAGGAGAAGGTCCTCGCGGTGCGCTCTCGTGTCCTCGACGACGATCATCCCCACGTGCAGAACGCACGCCAGAACCTCGCGATGACCAAGAAGTTGCTCGGCGATCTGCCGGCGGCTCTCGCGCTCGAGGAGAAGGTCCTCGCCGTGCGTTCCCGGATCCTGCCCGACGACCATCCCGACCTGCAGTCCGCGCGTCTGAACCTCGCGATGACCAAGCGAGCCCTCGGCGACGCGAGCGGAGCCCTGGCGCTCTACGACTCCGCCCTGGCCGGCGCGCGCTCGCGCCTCGCGGCCTACTCGCGTTCGCCCCGCGAGATGGCGGCGCTGTCCACGCTCTCGAATCGGCCGCTCTACGACGCGCTGTCGGCACTGCCGCCACAGCCGTCCGACGCGGAAGGCGACGTGCGCGATGTCGCTCGCGGCGCCCTCGCACTGCTGGTCACGTCTCGCAGTGCCGAGCTGCGCGCCAGCGCGCTTCGACGCGCCGCGCAGGAAGCCGATTCGGAGCGCTACGCGCGACTTCGGAGCGACTTCGTCGAAGCCACGGACGCCGTGGAACGTGCCGTGTCCCAGCACGCGGAATCCGACCCGCCGCGTCCGGGCGCGATCCAAGCAGCGGTCGCCGCGCGCGACGCGGCCGAGCGCGCGATGCTCGACTGCCTTCCCGACGAACTGCGCGCGAGTGCGACGGAGGTCGAGGTCACACGCCTCGCCGCCGCGCTCGGCGAACACGAGGTCGCGATCGCGTTCGCTGCGTACACCCACTGGACCGACGATCCGCGGCAAGCGGAAGCGGAGCAGCGTTACGGCGCCTTGGTTCTGACTCCGACCGACTCGGTGGCTTGGTGCCGGCTGGGCGACGCCCGGTCCGTGGGGGACGCGATCGCCACGGTGCGCGCGCACACGTCGGGGAACGGCGGCGATACTGACCGTTCGTCCAGCGGCGGCACCGGTTCCGCCGGGATTCGGGGAAGACCGAGCCTGGCGCAGTCGCTCGTCGACCTCCGTCGGCAACTCTTCGACCCTCTCCTCGCCGCGCTCCCCGACGGTACTCGCCGCTTGATCGTGTCGCCGACCGCCGACATGCAGCTCGTTCCTCTCGAAGAGATCCGTTTCGCGAACGGGCAGGCCCTCGGCGAACGCTATGACGTCCGGATCGTCTGGTCCTTGACGACACTGCTCGGGAGCGCGGCGCGACCGCAGTCCGTCGGCGAGGCGCTGTTCGTGGGAGGCGTGGACTACGACGCGGAGCCCGCGACGCGGCGCGGCGGCGGGAGCGCCGTCGCGTTCCGCGATCTGCCGGCAACTCGTCGGGAAGTCGAACACGTGGCCTCTCTGTTCGACCAGGCGGCGGAGACTCGAGCGAACACGACGCTCGTCGGTGTCGCGGCGAGCAAGCACCGATTCGTTCGAACAGCACCGGGCAAGTCCTTCCTCCACCTCGCGACGCACGGCTACTTCGCTCCCACCTCCGCCTTCGAATCGACCCGGCGCGACGATCGAGGAGCCCTGTCCCACTTCGATACGCACCGCGACGACCGCGTGGGGGCGCTCTCGCCCTACTCCCTGACCGGCCTCGCCCTCGCCGGCGCGAACTCGGGCCCCGACGCTCTCGGTCGTCGCGAAGGCATCCTCACCGCGCAGGAGATCGCGAGCATCGACTTGCGTTCGTGCTACCTCGCGACCTTGTCGGCGTGCGAGACGTCTCTCGGAGCACGGCAAGCCGGCGCGGGACTCGCGTCGTTGCGGCGCACGTTCCACGCAGCCGGCGCACGGTTCGTGCTCGCGAGTCTCTGGACGGTCGACGACACGGAGACGCAGCGGCTGATGACCGACTTCTACGAGCGGATGTGGGTCGAGGGCGAGGACCCACACGCTGCGTTGCGCGGCGCGAAGCGAGCGGCGAGGGATCGTGGGGTGCCGTTCCGTGAGTGGGCGGGCTGGGTGCTCACTGGGCAGTAGCGGACCGAGCCGAGTCAGATGGCGCTCGGACGCGCGTTGACCCGAGGACGGTCCGAAGACACCATGACACGCGATTTCACGAAGGAGACCGGATGAAAGCCGAAGGCGACACGCAGCGTCCCTATCACGAAACACGGATCGACCCGGCCGCGTTGCCGTCGGCGAACCCGAATCTCGCGCGCATCGCGTGTGCGGCGGCTGCGATCGTCGGCGCGTTGGTCTGGGGCGGGATATCGTTCTACGCGAACCGCGAGATCGGATGGGTCGCGTGGGGGATCGGCGCGCTCGTCGGTGGCGCATGCGTCGTCGCCGGTGGGCGAGGCACCCAGATGGCGGTCACGGCGGCGATCCTCGCGGTCGCATCGATCGGGGTCGGCAAGTATCTCTCGATCACCTGGGCCGTGAAGGCGTACTTCTCGTCTCCTGATGCGGCGGCGCTCTACGAGGATCAGATGGCCGACGCCGAAGCGTGGCAGGCGCTCGGTGAATCCCCGGACGAGGATGCGATTGCGACGTTCATGATCGAGCGCGAATGGAACGTCGACATGACGGCAGCGCAGTTCCGCGAGTACGTCGGGCCCGGCCTCGCGGACGCTGCGGCGAACAAGCCGAGCTTCGACGACTGGGGCAGCAGGATGGCGGCCGAGGTCGACGTGTTCGACGCGATTTCCACCGACTTGCACCCGCTCGATCTGCTCTGGGTGATTCTCGGCATCGGCACGGCGTATCAGATCGTGATGCGCCGGTCCCAAGCGGATGTGACCGCGATGCAGCGGCGCCGCCGCACGCGGGGCGCGGCGGAACCGTCCGCGGAGTGAGCTTCGGTCCTGCGGTCGTTGCGCCGCTCCGGGCCGCAGTCATGGTGCGGTTGTGGCGTTCGGAGACACGAGCTAATCTGCTCCGTTGCCATGATCCGACCCATCACCTGCATCGCCGGTCTCTCTCTCGTTTGCTCGCTACCGGCACAGACCGGCATCTGGACGCTCCGCGACTCGTCGGGTCCGGATGCGAACCTGCACGCGCAGCGCATGGCCTACGATCCGGTGATCGACCGAGTCATCGCGGTCATGGACCTCGGCGGGATCAATTTCCGGACGTTCCGGTGGCGGCCGGTGAACCGTCAGTGGAGCGAGATCCAGACGACGAACTCGATTCCGACAGCTGGCTCGCGGATCGCGAGCGTGTACTTCGACACGGCTCAGCAGAAGATCCGCGCGGTCACGTCCGAGCAGAATCGTGACACGAGGATCTTCGAGTTCAACGGGACGGATGACTGGACCGAGATCGTCGCGACCGATCCTCTCCCCGGTCGCAATTACCCGGGGGTCACGTACGACTCGGTCCGTGACCGACTCGTGTGCTTCGGCGGCGATTCGGGTGGCAACCCCTACGCGGACACTTGGGAGTTCGACGGAACCGACTGGACCTACGTCGCGAACGGTGGCCCCATTCCGCGCACGCGTCACGCGCAGGTCTACGATCCCTTGCGTCAGCAGACGGTCGTGTTCGGCGGCGACGGAGACGGGTTCGGGTGGCGCGACGACACGTGGGCGTGGGACGGCCAGAATTGGGTCGACGTGAACTTCGGCGGAACCGGCCCGAGCGAACGCCGCCACGCCGAGTTCGTGTTCGACTCCGTTCTCGGTGCCGCGGTGCTGTTCGGCAACGACTACAGCAACGAGACCTGGATATGGGACGGTCAGGCCTGGACGCTGCTGCCGACGATCGGTGACCCGCCGTCGGACACGTTCCGGATGGCGTATCACGCCGGGCGGAATTCGATCATCGCGAAGAACCGGTTCGAGACGTGGGAGTTGACGATCAGTGTGCCCGTCCCGGGCAGTGTCACGCCGCTCGGTCCCGGATGCCTCGGTTCGAACGGCACGCCGGCGCTCACGCTCGTCTCGGAACCACCGCTCATCGGTGAGACGTTGAGCTACTCACTGACCAACGCGCCGTTGTTCGTCGTGAGCGCCGCGTTCGGCGTGATCGGCCGGCCGCAGGTCGACGCGCCGTTCGACCTGAGCGTCATCGGAGCGCCCGGGTGCTCACTCTACACGCGGGCGGACGCGGTACTGCCGTTGCCGACGTCGATGGGGTCGGCGACGTGGGACATCGCGGTTCCCGCCGGCCCGAACCTCGTGGGTCTCGAGTACGACT
>JAGQQZ010000425.1 GCA_020425915.1 Planctomycetota bacterium
CGGTCGGCTCGCGCATCTCGTACTCGCAATCTCGCTGCAGCACTGCGGTGATCGCGCGGGCCGCCTCGATCGGGCTCGCATCCCGAGCGATCGCGGCGTCGTCCAGCACGCGGTCGAAGTGCGAGAGGTGTGGACCGAGCTCCCGGGGGAGTCGTGCGAGAGAGCGGAACTCGGGATCGAACGGTCGATCCGTCGCGATCGGGCGGCGGTCCTGGAACTCGACGGTGTAGGTCACGGGACCGGTCTCGAGTCGCTGGAAGCGTTCGCGCCGCGGATTGCCGTAGACGAGTCCGACGCCGACGACGCGCATCGTGCCCGGCGGCAGGAACAGGAAGCGCCCGGTGTTCTCGTTCGTCTCGATCGTGATGCGATCGGTCGTGACGTCCACGCTCGGATATCCGAGGTGGCGCACGTCCTCTTCGAACATCGGGTCCTGTTCGCGCGGTTGCGCCTTCGACCAGCGATCCAGTCCGGCCAACTCGAAGTGTGCGGTGCGCAGGTAGAGCTCGTGGTCGAGGCCCTGGGCGGTCACGCGGACGAGTTCGTTGTGCTCGAGGTCGAACAGTTGCTGCGCGGCCGGGCCGAACTCGAACTTGTCGTTCAGGCCGACCTGTCCGTGACCCGCGCTCGACTCGGAGTCGCGGAACTGTGGCAACGGCCTCGCTCTCTGACGGATTCGCTCGAGGCCTTGCATGACGATCGTCGCGACCGCGATCGCCATCAGGAGCTGGCCGGTGACGCTGGCGAGAGTCTGGCGGCGCGAACCGACGTCGAGGATCTCGATCCGTGCTTTCGCTGCCGCGCGCGCGCGGGTCTCGAGCTGCAACGCGACGAGGGCCGTGCCGATGAACGCCCACAACCGCCACGACCAGGCGGATCGCTGGCCAGCGACGATGACCGCGATCAGGAACACGCACAACGCGAGGAACAGCGCCCAGGTCGTGTCGTCGCGGTGACGTCGTGCCGCGAGGAATACCATCGGCGGCAGCAACGCGCAGCCGAGCGCGGTGACGTGTTCGATGTCCGGATGCAGCCATTGCGCCGCGAGCACGGTCGCGATGTGCGTGGCGCCCGACACCGCGACCGCCCAACCGAAGTCGAGGCCGACGCGACGGCGGAGTGCGTAGAACAGCAGCGCCGGCAGCACGAACGCCGCGATCCACGGAATCGGGAACGTCGTGCGTGGCAAGCACAGCACGGCGGCAGCGCACGTCACCCAAGTCCAGACGGCCGCGGCGCGCGCCGAATCCCTGCCGGTTCGGGTCACGACTCCTCCTCGTGGACGACCACGATATCGGGGAAGCGGGCTCGATCCGACTTCGCGTCGTATCCGCCGGCCTGCACCCAGAACGCCGTCGCCCGCTCGTCGATCGAGTCGAACCACTCGCCGGTCAGTGGACGGAACGGAACCGCCTGCGCGGTCGCCAGCGCCTCGAGGAACGAGTCCGCGTCGATCTGGGCGTCGATCGTCCACGAGCGCATGGAGTCGTCGATGATCCGACACCGGACGCGCGAATGGCGTTCGAGCAGCTCGTCGAGCAGTGTCGCGGCCAGACTCAGACGCGGCTCCAACCGCGGGTCCGAGAAGCGGTAGCCACGGCCCGGCGCGCGCCGGAGGTCGACGACGATCAAGGTCTCGGGGTTGTCGCCGCCGCGCAGGTCGCGCAGCACGAGCGTGCCGAGGGATGCGGAGCGTTGCGCGTGGACGTGGCGCGCGTCCTCGCCGGGGTGGTACTCGCGCAGCGCGAAGAACTCGTTGCCGGTCACGTACCCCTGGTCGATCGGCTCGCGGTCGTCCGATCGCAGCTGCTCGAGCACTTCGTCGCCGAGTTCGGTACGCGCCGGCTCGGCGATGAACTCCGCCTCACAGCGCACGAAGAGCCGGCGCCGCAACATTCCGAACGGGTGCGTGGTCACGACTTCGAACACGCGCACGTCGGTGATCCCGCGTCGCCGGGCGCGCGCGGGCAGATTGGCGGTGATCTCGGCGCCAGCAGGCAGGGCCTCGAGATAGGCGCCGCCCTTGCGAACGCTCGTCGTCGGTTCGCAGAACTCGAGCGCGTGTGCGGCCTGTGCGTGATTCCGGATCCGGACGGGCTCGAGGAACAGGTCGCCGGCCCGGGTTCGGCGCTTGCCGACGCGCGCCTCGATCCGTGGCCGCGCGACGAGCTTGTAGATCCAGTCGACCAGGAACGGCGCGGCGAGGGCGGCGGTCGCGATCTTCGGTGCGAAGTCGCCGGTGATGTACGCGGCGCTCGCGGTGAGGTGGACGAGCAGCAGCGTGACTCGCCCGCGCGGCGTCAGTTCGAGTCTCGGCTGCTCCATGGCTCAGTCGGGTGCCCCGACGGCGGCCAGCATCTCCTCGAGGGTCGCCTGGATCGTCGGCAGATCGCCGCGCATGCCGATGCGGTGGCCGAACACCGGCGGCAGCAGGCGTCGTACGTCGTCCGGCACGACGTAGTCACGGCCGTGGAACCAGGCGCGGGCCTGCGCCGCGCGGTGCAACGCCTGCGCGCCGCGCGTGCTGACGCCGGAGCGCAGGTCGGAGTGTTCGCGGGTGTGGCGTGCGAGCTCGACGATGTAGGCGTCGATCTCCGGCTCGACGTGGACCTCGCGCGCGGCGCGCTGGGCCGCGAGGACGTCGTCGGCCGAGGCGACCGGTTCGAGCGCCGCGAGGCCGCGATGGCCGTCCCCGCGCGCGACGATCGCCCGCTCGGTCTCGGCGTCGGGTGCGCCGAGGCTGATCCGCATCAGGAATCGGTCGAGCTGGCTCTCCGGGAGCGGATAGGTGCCGGCGGACCGCGACGGGTTCTGCGTCGCGATCACGAAGAACGGCTCCGGGAGCTCGCGGGTCTCCCGGTCGACCGAGACCGTGCCTTCGGCCATGCACTGCAGCAGCGCGGATTGCGTCCGCGGCGGCGTGCGGTTGAGTTCGTCGGCGACGAGCACCGAGGTGAACACCGGGCCCGGTCGGAACGTCAGCTCGCCGGTCGTGGGTTGGTAGATCTCCGCGCCCAAGATGTCCGCCGGCAGCAGGTCCGAGGTGCACTGCACGCGTTGGAACGGCAGGCTGAGCGAACGTGCCAACGCACTCGCGAGCAACGTCTTGCCGACTCCCGGCCGGTCCTCGATCAACAGGTGGCCGCTCGCGATCAGCGTCACGATCGTGAGTTCGATCGCGTCCGCTTTTCCGAGCACGGCGCGGCCGATGTTCTCACTGAGCCTGCGGGCGAATCCTTCAGGCATTTGGCCCTCTTCTTGCAACGAGACGCGTGGCGGAACGGACACTGGTGCGATACTGAACGCCCAAGTTGTAATCGGGTTCGGCACGCTTCGAAACCCCGTCGACGTCGGCGGGTGAGGCGCGTTCGACCCGGATCTGCCCCACGAACCACAACACGGAATCGATGTCTCCCATGGGATACAGGTGTGTCTTCGGAATCTTGTTGCTCTTCACCGCGGCCGGCTGCGAAACGATCGATCAGCGGATCGATCCGGACGCGCCGGATCCCGTCGGCGGAGCGAATCTGCGCAGCCAGGACATCAAGGCGATGGCCGACGAGATGGCGCGTGACATCAACCAGTACGGAGTCCTGAACTCGACGGATCCCGATCACCGCACGACGTTCTACATCTCGTCGTTGCGGAACGACTCGGCCGACCCGATCGACAAGGAGATCATCCTGACGAAGCTCCGTACGAACCTGTTCCAGGCGTTCCAGGGCCGCGTCGCGATCCTCGATCGCAGCCAGCAGGGGCTCGAGGCGATCAAGGCCGAGCGGGATGCCAAGCGGGACGGCGCGGTGACGGCGAACCCGTCGAAGCAGGGCAACGTCAAGGGCTCCGACTACGTGCTGAAGGGCACGATCAAGGACCGGACGCTCCAGTCCCGCAACCTGAAGACCGCGTACTACCTCGTGACGTTCGAACTCACCGACCTCGAGACCGGCGAGCTCGTCTGGACGAACGACTACGAAGCCAAGTTCGCGACGGAGAAGTCGGTCATCGCGCGATGATCCCGGCCGGGCTGGTTCGCCTGACCCAGGCGGGTGTCCTGCTCGCGGCCACGAGTTGTGCCGCGCGGATCCCGCCGATCCCCGTCCAGCCGTTCGTGGCTGGCGAATTGGACGTCGTCCGCGCGTTCTTCGACGAGCAACTGCGGACCGGTGACACGCGCTCCTCGGCGCTGTTCCTCAACGGGCTGGCCCAGGTCGAGTTGCTGCAGGGGGACCTCGACCGCGCGCGCCGCCACTTCCGGCAGGCCGGGATGATCATGGGCAACTGGTCGACGTCGTCGTCCGAGGTCCTCGGGGTCGTGCTCGGTGCGGAGAGTTCGAAGACCTGGAAGGGCGACCCCTACGAGAAGGTCATGAACGCCTTCTACAACGGTCTGCTCTACTGGTGGGCCGGTGAGGAGGACAACGCGCGGGCGTGCTTCAAGAAGGGGATCCTCGCCGACGCCGAGAGCGACGAAGGTGGCGAGCAGACCGATTGCGCGCTCCTGTTCTGGCTCGCCGGTCGGATGAGCGCGGACATGGGGCTGGCCGACCAGGCGGAGTCGTACTTCGAAGAGGCGCGCACGGCGCGGCAGTTCGCCGTCGCCCACGGTGCGCGCGGCCGGTCGAACAACCACGTGCTCCAGGAGCCGCTGGCCGGCAACCTGGTCTGCCTGCTCGGCCTAGGGCTGGGGCCGAGGAAGGTCGCGACCGGGCCCCACGGTTCGCTCGCCGGCATCCAGCCGTGCGAGGGCGGGCCGGAGTTCGCCGAGCTGTTCCTCGGCGGTCGTTCCCTCGGGCGCAGCGCGCTGTTGGCGGACGTCGACTATCAGGCGATGACGCGTGCCGGTCGTGCGATCGAGGGCATTCGCAAGGGCAAGGCCGTGTTCAAGGACGTCGCCGAGATCGCGGGTGTGCTGATGATCGACCGCGCGCTCGACGACTCGGGTGCGGGACGGCGCGACAAGCTGCTCGTCGGCGCGGGGCTGCTGGCCCTGTCGTTCTTGACGCGGGCCGAGGCCGACGTGCGCTGCTGGGCGACGCTGCCGAGCTCGGTGCACGGATTGCTCGCCGACGTGCCGCCAGGGGAACACGAATTGCAAGTGAGGTTCTTCGATGCCTTCGGCCGCGAGTTGCCGGGGCTCGACCAGGTCTGGACCGTCGACGTGCCCGAGCAGGGTACGGGCGTCTATTATTTCCACTCGTTGCCCGCTCCGATCGAGGGCGGCGACAGGAGTCAGTGACATGCGATTCACCATCTTGGCCGTCTGCTTGATGCTCGGGGCCTGCGAAGTCGGACCGTCGCGCCAGTCGGCGCAGGTCCAGTTCGCCGACGACCTGTCGGGCTACGTCGTCGTCGACGAACCGTCGGTCGAGCGCACGGCGGACAACCTGCTCCGGGTCAGCGTTCCGATCCGCAACGTGTCCGACGAGAACATCGAACTCATGGTGCAGATCGAGTTCCGCGACGCGCACGGCAATCCCTACAACGACGAGACGCCCAAGCGAGTCATGCTGCTCGCGCGCGGCGAGACGAAGCACTTCTTCGCACACTCGATGCTGTCGAAGGCCGACGACTTCGTCGCAACGATCTGGAGGAATCGATGAAGGCCCTGTTCGGTAGCCTGGCGCTGATGCTGGTCACCGGATGCGCGGTCCAGCCGTCGATCAACTTCGAGCGCGTCGAGATCCCGCCGCGCCGATTCGTCCATCAAGAGAGCAAGTCCGAGCGAATGGGCTCGGGCCAGGCCACGATCGACGAAGGTGCGACGCGTGCGTTCCTCGACACGCAGATCGAAGCGCGTGCCGAGGACGGTCCGGTCAAGGAGCCGCCGCCACCGCCGCCGCCGGAAGTGGTGTACGTCGAAGTGCCGGGCGGGTACCCGTATCCGCGCTACTCGTATCGCTATCCGCGGACGTACTACGATCCGTACGCTGGTCACCGCCTGACGCTCGACAACACCCTGTTGGGTGCGGGTCTCGGTGCGATCATCGGGCACCAGAGCGGGCATCGGGATCGTGGGGCGGCGATCGGTGCGGGGTTCGGGTTGTTGCTCGATCTGGCGGAGCACTGAGTTCGGGTTGAGTTCCTGTGTCGGGTCGGCGAGCTGGCCTCGCTCGGGCTCGCAACGACAGGAGGCGCCCTCCGTCACCGCTTCGCCGTCGTTCGGCCGCCCTGCGGGCGAGCGGCCGAACGACGGCGA
>JAGQQZ010000426.1 GCA_020425915.1 Planctomycetota bacterium
CCCCAGCCTCGTCGTGTTCGAATCGTCGCGAGCCTGACTATTGACCCGGGAGCTGCTTCTTCAGGTAGCTCATGTCCTCGGCGAACTGGTTGAGGGCCTCGCGGTCGCTGTCGCTGATCGCCTCGAAGTCGGCCGTTACGCGGACCTGGTGGTCGTCTGCGTCCTGCACCTCCGAGATCACCGCGGTGACCTCGAAGTAGCCCTTCTTGAACATCTTGACCTGGAACTTCAGGTGCGCCTGGCTGCCCTTGAAGAACAGCGTCTTGAGCTGATCGGCCGTCATGTCGAGCGTCTTGCCCGATTGCAGGAATTGGACGCGCGAGCCGTCGACGTTCAGCATCGTCCCGACGAGGGTGCGGCGTCCGCCGATCTGCGCATTGCGCGTGTCGTCGGGGAACGAGATCAGCACCTTCTCCTGGTTGACTGGAGCCTTGCCCGAGAACTCGCGGGCGTTCAGTGCCTTGATCATGTGCTTCCGGGCCGCGTCGTCGTCATCGAAGATCGTCAGGAGCTGGTCGAGGCCGACCTGGCCGATGACGTCGCGGACGAAGGCGGAAGGATGCGAGATCACGAGATCTCCGTCCTCGGCCTTGCAGAGCTTGTGTGCCTTGATGATCGCGCCGAGTGCCGTCGAGTTGACGAACTTCACGAGGCGCATGTTCATCACGATGTGGACGATTCCACGCTCGAGCAGGGAGTCGACTTCCTCCTGCAGACTCGGCACGTAGAACGTGTCGAACTCGCCCTTCAGGGTCAGGATCGCGAATTCGTCGTGGATTTCCTTGTCGATGTTCATTGGGTGCCCTGGGGCAATCACCGGGGTCGAGGGGGCCGCGATTGTGGCCGAGAGCTCCCCCTGGTGCAATGCGCTAGCAGTCTGTCCCGGGCACGGATCGGCTGCTAGACTCCCGGACGAAGATCGATGGCATGGTTCTCTTGGAAGCGGCGCGTTGACGGCACGGCGGAGGTGGCGCCCGGGTCCGGTCCGGACGGTCCGGATCGGACGTCCGGGATCCTGACCGGCGATCCCTCGCAGGACGAAGGCACGATCGCGATCCTGCTGGATTGCATCGCCGACGTCAGTTCCCACATGTCGCTGGACGTCGTGCTGCAGGCGATCGTCAGCAAGTCGATCGAGGTGACTCAGGCAGAGCGCGCGATGCTCTTGCTCGGCGATTCGCTCGAGTCCCTGACCGTTCGTCTGGCGCAGGACAGCACGGGGAAGGACCTCGGCAAGGACCTCGTGTTCAGCAAGACCGTCGTCGGCAAGTGCCTCGAAGACGGATCCGCGCACCGATCGGTGGTGAACTCCGACCAGGAAGCGCTCGAACTCGGCCAGTCGGTCTACAACCTCAAGCTGCGGGCCGTGATGGCATCGCCGCTGAACGGGAAGAACGGCCGGATCGGCGTCATCTACGTCGACTCGACGGCCGTCCGCCGGGAGTTCTCGCAGCGCGACCTCGAGTTGTTCGGGGCCCTGTCCGCGCAGCTCGCCATTGCCCTCGAGAACGCGCGGCTGCATGCCGACTCCCTCGAGAAGGTCCGACTCGAGAAGGACGTCGAGATCGCGCACCGGATCCAGCAGCATCTGCTGGCGCCCGTGCCGGACGACCACCCTGGTCTGGACATTGCGGTGCGCTTCCGCGCGGCCGATCAAGCCAGCGGCGATGCGTACGACGTCGTTCCGCTGTCCGATGGGCGGATCGTCGTCATGATCGGTGACGTGACCGGTCACGGTGTCGGGGCCGCGTTGCTGACCCACGCGGCACAGGCCGCGCTGCGAAGCTACCTCGAACTCATCGACGACATCAGCGAGGTGGCGACGCGACTCAACGAGCGGCTCGTCGCCGGCGTCGAGGCCGGCAACTTCATGTCGGTCCTCATGGTCATGATCGATCGTGAACAACGCATGTTCTACGTCAACGCAGGACACCCGGGTCTGATCGTCGTGCGGAACGGAGAGATCGAAGAACACGCGAAGACGGGCATGGTGATGGGCGTCGTAGAGGGACAGGCCTACGAGGCGCGTGGTCCGATCCAGCTCGAGCCCGGCGATGTGCTGCTGCTCCGGACCGATGGAATCGACGAAGCCATGAACGAACAGCGCGAACCCTTCGGCGCCGAGCGGCTCTACGAGGTCGTCCGGACCAACGCATCCTCCACAGCGGACCAGATCCTCGGAGCGATCGACGATGCGACGGCGGCGCATGCGGGTTCGCACGAACAGGAGGACGACTTCACCGCGATTTCAGTTCGGGTCCTGCCCCGATGAATGCTCGTATCGCGATTGCCGCCGGCTCCACGTTGGTGCTCGGCGGCGGGATCGTGGGTTTCCTCATGCTCCGGGCCGGTAGCGAGGCCGAGGCCCGTCGCGCCGAAGTGCTCCGCGCGGCCGAGGCGGAACTCGAATCGGTTCCGCCCGACCGCGTGTCGATGGGGGTGGTCCTGCGACGAGTCGAGGAACTCGAGAAGCTCGAGCCCCACCCTCGACTCACCCGAGTTCGAGCGAAGCTGCAATTGGCACTCGGGCGAACCGCCGTGGCGTGGGAGACGATCGCTGCGGTGGTCACGGTGCCCGGCAGCACGGTGGAGGACAGTTGGATCGCGGCATGCGTGCTCGCGCGACTGCACGCCGAGGTCGGCGACCGTGCGCGCGGTCTCCAGGCCCTCGGATTCGCACAAGAGTGCAGCGACAGTACCGGTGACGTGGAGTCCACGTTCCTCGCCTGGCAGCTCGCCTATCGGGTGAACGACATCGAGCGCTGGATCGAGTTCGGTCGACGACTGCGCGACGAGTTCGGGTCGACGCTGGAGGGCGAGACGGCGGCGGCCATCGAACACTTCCTCGGGCTCGCGATGGCGACACGGCTCGGAATCGACACCTCACCCGAGAACCTGCAGGCGCTCGCCGGGAACGAGGATTCGGCCGACACGAGGGCGGCGCTCGCTCGATACCTCCGTGACACCGAGGCGACGTGGACCGGGCTGCAGTCGTCCGAGGTGGAACGGTTGTTCCGTCAGTGGGGAGCCGACGCGCCTCCGGAGTTCCTGGTCGTTCGGGCTCGAAACTCGATCCTGCGCGCCGGTCAACCCGATGGCGGCCCCGCTGCGTTGAACGCCGCCATCGAGGACCTCGAGGTCGTACTCGCCAAGTTCCCGACGTCGATCGAGGCCCGGCATTGGATCAGCATCGCCCACTACGGGCTGCTGCAGATCGACCAACAGAACGCGCACCTGCGATGGCTCGTCGAGAACGCCAGCCAGCAGGACCTGCGCCAACGCAGCTGGCGCGAGCGGCTCCAGTAGTCGCCGCTGTCATCGGTCGGTTCTCGATCCGAGACCGGGATGGTTCAGTCAGGCTCGGTTCGGGATCGATGCAACGGCATGCGATGGATCCTGAACTTGCTGGCGATCACGATGCTCGTCGTGGCGGTTCGTGCGCAGGATCGAGCGAGCGAATCGTCCGACCGGGGCGGCGCCGACGTTTCTGCGGCGGTCGTGGACGCGGCCACGCCCGATGCCCAGATCGGGCGGTTCGTCGATCGTTACCTCTGGGTGGTTCCCGAGAGCGCGGGACACAAGGCGAGCCTCGGCATCGGCGTGTTCGTCGCACTGGCGTTCATCATCATGTTCAGCGCCCGGCTGGCGAACCTGGACGGGGTCACGTTCGGTCGCGGTTCGTTCTGCTCGGCCTGCGTGTTGGTCGTCTCGTCGCTCGAAGTGGCGTTCGTTCCCGGTTCTGCGCCCATCGTCGCCGCGGTCTGCGTGTTGAATCTGGCAGCTTGGTTCGGGCTCGTGCGGGGCGCGCTCGGTGGCGACTTCTACAACGGCTCGGTCATGCTGGTGTCCACGTTGTTCGCCGTGATGCTCAGTCTGCTCGGCGTCCAACTCGCCGGAACGCTGTTGCAGCGGTCGGCACTGCTCGGCTGATCGGAGATTTCCGCGCGCGTCGGCGAGCCGTTGCGCTACGGTGCTTCGACCATGGCTGACCAGCACGTGTTCGAAGTCACGGTCACGAACTTCGAGGCCGACGTCGTCCTTCGGTCGTCGAAGACTCCGATCCTGCTCGATTTCTGGGCCGATTGGTGCGGGCCCTGCAAGACGCTGGCGCCGGTGCTCGAGAAGCTCGCTGAGGAGTACGGCGGATCGTTCCTGCTCGGCAAGGTCGACACCGAGGCGCAGCGGGAGCTCGCGCATGCGTTCCAGGTCCAGGGGATCCCGTTCTGCGTCCTGCTCGCCGACGGTCGGCCGATCGACGGGTTCCAGGGTGCACTTCCCGAGCCGGAAGTGCGTCGGTTCCTCGAGCGCGCCGGGATTCGACCGGCCGGTCCTTCGGCGGAGGAGGCCGAGCCGAGCAGCTTCGATCGCGCGTGCGCTGCGCTGCGAAGCGGGAATTGGCAGCCCGTGTCGGCGATGCTCGACGCGATCGAAGAGGGTGATCCGGACTTCGGGCGAGCGGCTCGCCTGCGCGCAGGACTGGAGGTCTTCTCGGTCGACATGGCGGGCGACGAGAGTGCTGCTGCAGCTCCCGCGGCTGCCGGCCGCGACCTGTTCCTGCAGGGCAACGTAGCCGAGGCCGTCGAATCCTGGATCGAGTCGCTCGGCGTGGATCGAGCCTGGCGTGACGGCCTGGCGCGGCGTGCCGCGGTCATGGCGTTCGAGGTTCTCGGTGTGAACGACGCCGGACAGGAACTCGTGCGCGAATTCCGCGGTCGGATGGCGACGTTGTTGTACTGACCTCGTCAGCGTCGGCCGGGGAGCGGTGGATCCTCGAGTTCCAGGACCACGCGGACGGACTCGCTCGGCGACACCTCGGAGATGCGCGCCGACCAGGTGTCGGCGCCGACGTCGAGCCAGGCGAACAGCGTGAAGGAACCGTCGGAGAGTCCGCGGAATCGGAACACGCCGCGAGCGTCGCTCGTCACCAGGCGTGTAGATTCGGGATCGGTCGGGTCACGCAGTTCGACGATCGCGTTCGGGACCGGACGTCCTTCCCGTGCGACCGTTCCTTCGAGCGTCAGGCCCGGTTCGAGTTCGATCAGGATTCGTTGGTGACCGGGCTCCAGTTCGATCCGCCGCTCCGCGGTTCGGAACGAACCGTGCTTCACGCGTAGCTGGGTCGTACCGGGACTCAGGCCGTCGAACTCTGCTTCACCGCGCTGGTTCGTGTGTCGGTTGGTCGTCAGGTTGCCGAACGGTGCTTGGTCGACCACGACTTCGGCCGGGCTCTCCAGAACGCCATCGGCCCCTAGAACTCGGATCGACAATCGCGCCTCGGGCTCGAACTGGACCACGAGTTCTGGGGGCGGCGGCTGGCGGAGGACGATCGGGGCGGTTCCCGGTCGCCGAATCCGCACGAATGCCTGATGGGGCTTCTGGACCGGCACGAACCAGGCGAACGAGTCCGCGTCGATTCCGCTCCGTGACCGAATCTCAGGTGCGTCTCCGCTCGCGTCGATCGACTCGATCTCCACGTCGTCGAGTTGCCCGCGCAACGCGATCTTCGAGAAACTCACTTCGGGTGAGCTGAGTCGCCGCAACTCGGATCGGCCGTCGTACCAGTGCACCAGTCGCGCCGTGCACGGGCCTTGGCGCACGTCCTCCACGACCTCGGCGATTCGGTCCGTCTCGGGTACTGCGACCGAGTGGCCGTCGATCGGCAGCTCGACATCGTCGAATCCGAGCGGCGCGACCCGCCCGAGGGCTCGGCCGCGGGTTTCGAGGCGAGGGCTTGGTGATCGAGGTGGCGACAGCGCCCGGGTCGATCCGGGCTTCAGTTCGAGGTCGTGGAGGGCGAAGGACCCGTCGAGCCGCACCAGCACTTGGTACTGCCCGAACGGGAGTTGGATCGAAGGTCCGTTGGCGTCCGGTAACCGACATCTGCGACCCTCGTCGTCGGCGTACAGGACGAACCAATCGGCGGAGGACCCGTTGGAGGTCCGGAGGGTCGCGGGGGGGGCCAGCGTCACGACGCGGGGCACGTCCGCCTCGACCCAGACGATGGCGCTGCCGGCGTCGCGATGCTCCGCGACGAGGCAGCCCCGGTCGGCCGTCACGTCGAAACGGAACCTCCCGTCCCGCCGAGAGCGCCCGGTCGACGCATGGGCCGCGCCGGAATCAGAACCTCGGGCCGGCGATTGCGCGGGGTAGAAGCGCAGGGCCGCGCCCTCGACCGGATGGCCCGTGGCGTCGCGTGCGACGCCGAGCGTGCACGGGGCCTGGCCGTGTACCGGCCAGGCCAGGCATGCGGCGGCCGCGATCCGCGTGAGTCGGTTCACGCGTCCATCGAACGGCCCCCGCGGGGTTCGGTTCAAGCCTCTGGCAGATCGTCCCGCGAACTCACGATCCGGTCGATCAGGTGGTAGTCGAGAGCTTCCTTGCTGTTGAGCCAGAAGTCCCGACGGGCGTCGCTGAGCACGCGCTCCGGATCCCGCTCGGTCGCCGCGGCGATGATCGAGATGTAGCGCTCCCGCAACTTGATGACCTCACGAGCCGTGATGTCGAGGTCCGATGCGGTGCCCTGGCCGGCCGTCGAGGGCTGGTGGATCATGAAGCGGCTCTCCGGCATCGCGAAGCGATTGCCGCGTTCCGCCGCGAGGTGGACGAGGATGCCGGCCGACGCGCAGAGTCCGTTGACGACCGTCTGGATCGGTGGGCGGACGAAGCGCAGCATGTCGTAGATCGCGAATCCGGAGTCGGCCGAACCGCCCGGGGAGTTGATCAGGACGGTGATCGGTCGGTCGCGATCCATGCGCTCCATGACGAAGAGCCGGGATGCGCAGTCCTGCGCCAGTTCGTCGGTGATCGGCCCGGTCACGAGCAGCATCCGCGATTCGAGGAGGTGCCGTTCGATGAAGCCGATCTTCTGGTGCTCGTCGAACTGCGAGCTGCCGTCGAGGCGCGTGGAGGCGTGGGGTCGTTGGTCCATGTTCTGTCCAGCTGGTTCGAGCCCGGAAGTGCCGGGCCTTCGTCCTTATCTCTTCGGTCACGGCCGGGCTTCGGTTTAGCCGGGCTCGGGACACCACGTTTGGATGGGGGTGGGAGCCGCCATCACGGGCGGATGGAGTAGTTCAGTCGCGCCGTCGATGCAAGCAACTCGCGTTGGTGTCGAGGGTTCAGGGTCGGGGGGTCGTGCCGAGGCGACGCCCGCGGGCGCGCGGCGAAAAACCGTGGTTGGCAGCTTGCGTGGGCTCCGATCGCGGAGTACCGTCCTCCTCGACCCGGGCCCTGGTTGGTCCGAGTCGCTCGCCGAAGTTCGCCGGTGCCTGTCCGGTCAGACTTCCCGGTCTTCCCCCCGCGTTCGATTCCGCGGGAATTCCGCGAGGGGAACCCCACACCCGCGGCGTGCGGTCCGTCCGTTCGCTGGACTTCGGCACCCGGAGCGCGTTTGACGCGCGAACAGATTCCTCGAGCTGAATCACATTCGAATCAGACCCGATGGTTCGGGAGCTTTCATGAGTAACGAACGGCCTGCCCAAGAGGGCGGTGGAAGCGGTGGCAATTACCGGCGCAAGCGGCGCCGTCGGGGCCGTGGCGGCCGCGGAGGCGGTGGCGGCGGTGGAGGAGGAGGAGGAGGCGGCGCCTCCAACCAGATTCCCGAACTCGAGGGCGAGACCGAAACGGTCTGTGGCGTCCTCGACCTGCACCGTGACGGCAGCGGATTCCTCCGCCAGTCGCGCCATAACTACCTGGCCGACGAACACGGCCACGACGACATCGCGGTGCCCGCCGCGCTCGTCCGGCAGCATCGCCTGCTCGAGGGGAGCGAGATCGAGGGTGTCGGCGGGATCCCGAAGAAGGGTTTCGCCAAGCGCATGACCATCGCCAGTGTCGATTCGGTCGACGGCATGCCCCCCGAGGAGTCGAAGAACCGCAAGTTGTTCAAGGAACTCACGGTCATCGATCCCCAGCCGATGCTGGCGCTGTCCGCCGAGGACGACGCGGACATCAGCCTGCGGATCGTCGATCTGCTGTGCCCGATCGGCAAGGGTCAGCGCGGCCTGATCGTCGCGCCGCCGCGTTCCGGCAAGACCGTGCTGATGCAGAAGATCTGCCACGCACTCGCCGAGAGCTACCCCGAGCTCTACATGATGGTCCTGCTCATCGACGAGCGGCCGGAGGAAGCGACGGGTTGGCGCCGCAGCGTCGCCGGTGAGAACCGCGAGGTCCTCGTCTCGACGCTCGACGAAGGCCCCAAGCACCACATCAAGATCGCCGAGATCGCGCTCAAGCGCGCGCAACGGATGGTCGAGTCCGGGCGCGACGTCGTGATCCTGCTCG
>JAGQQZ010000427.1 GCA_020425915.1 Planctomycetota bacterium
CACGGCGAGTTCGCGACGACCATCGCCAGGATCGCGGCTCCGACGAGCAGGAGGCCTCCCACCAGCTCGGTCCGGCGCGCGGACTTCGCGGCGTCCGCGGCGACAACGCGCGATCGGTCCGCCGATTTCGGATCGGGATCGGAGGTCATGGGCCTTCGCGCCAGAGCGGTCGCGCGGATCGCATCATACACGCCGAAGCGGCGATCGCCGCGTGGTGCCGCGCCGTTCGAAGCAGCGATGCACGAGCGGAGATTGCCACACGCCCCGTGACACGATCACCGGTCGGGTCGCGCGGTCGCTGCCCGCTCGGCGGACTGCGGTCGGCGAGTTTGCACCCGGTGCCCGAATCAGGGCACGAACCGACGAACAAGTCTTCGTCATCGACTTGATCGGGATCGACCGGTGGTCCGCGTATATTCGGACCCCGTGAAAGAAATCGACCTCGCTGAATTCGAGACCCACGTCAAGACTCGCCAGCTCCGACCCGAGGACTACGAGACCGTCGTCGCGCTCCAGAAGGCATGTTTCCCCAACATGCCGACCTGGAGTCGCGAGCAGTTCGAGAGCCAGATCGAGCACTTCCCCGAGGGTCAACTGTGTGTCACCTACGACGGCGACATCGTCGCGTCGTCGTCGTCTCTGATCGTCGACTTCGACCTCTACTCCAACTGGCACGACTGGAAGGAGGTCGCGGACCAGGGTTTCATCCGCAACCACGATCCGCACGGCGACGTGCTCTATGGGATCGAGATCATGGTCGACCCCGAGTATCGCGGCATGAAGCTCGCGCGTCGCCTCTACGAGGCACGCAAGCAGATCGTCCGCGACCGCAACCTCAAGAGCATCGTGATCGGTGGCCGCATCCCGGGCTACGTCACCCACAAGGACGAGATGACGGCGCACGAGTACGTGCAGGACGTCGAGGACAAGACTCTCTACGACCCGGTTCTGACGACGCAGCTCGCCAACGACTTCGAGGTGCGACAGCTGATCCAGGACTACCTGCCCTCGGACGAGGACAGCGTCGGCTGGGCCACTCACATGGAGTGGATGAACGTCGACTACCGTCCGTTCAAGAAGCGCGCGATGCGCCCGGTGCAGATGGTCCGACTCGCGACCGTGCAGTACCAGATGCGCACGGTGAAGAGCTACGAGGACTTCGCGACGCAGTGCGAGTACTTCGTCGACACCGCATCCGACTACAAGTGTGACTTCCTGCTGCTGCCCGAGCTGATCAGCACACAGCTCCTGTCCTACATCAAGGCTCGGCGGCCGGGCGAGGCGGCGCGCAAGCTCGCGGATCTGACGCCCGACTACCTGAAGACGTTCACCGACCTCGCGGTCCGCTACCACGTCAACATCATCGGCGGCTCGAACTTCGTCGTCGAAGACGGATGGCTCTACAACGTCGCCTACCTGTTCCGCCGCGACGGCACGATCGAACGTCAGTACAAGATCCACGTCACGCCGGCCGAGTGGAAGTGGTGGGGCGTCACGGGCGGCAGCAAGGTCGAGGTGTTCGACACCGACTGCGGTCGGATCGCGATCCTCGTGTGCTACGACATCGAGTTCCCCGAGCTCGCCCGGATCGCGGCGAAGAAGGGTGCGAACATCCTGTTCGTGCCGTTCAACACCGACGAACGATTCGGCTACCTCCGCGTGCGCCACTGCGCGATGGCACGCTGCATCGAGAATCACGTCTACACGGCGGTGTCCGGCTGCGTCGGCAACCTGCCGCAAGTCGAGAACGCCGACATCCACTACGCGCAATCGGGCATCTTCACGCCGGCTGACATCCCGTTCAGCCGGGACGCGATCGCCGCCGAGTGCACGCCGAACATCGAAACGATCGTCATGCAGGATCTCGACATCGAGTTGCTGCGTCGGCATCGGTACAAGGGCACGACGCTCAACTGGAAGGACCGTCGGACGGACCTGTACTCGGTGCAGTGGCGCGAGGGCGACAAGACGTTCCACGCCTGATCTGCAACGCGTTTGCGTTTCGACCGAGATCGCCGAGAATGCACTGATGCGACGGATTCTCGCGATCGTGGCGATGGCATGCGTTTCGACGACCTGGGCAGCCGCCCAGGCTGGCACGCTCGACGTCCTCGATGGCGAGACGCTCTACGACGGCGGCTGGCTCGTCACGTTGGGTTTCGACTACGAGCTGCGCGACACGGTGCGCCAGGGCAAGAGCCGTCGGCACGGACTCGCCTTGGACGCGGAGGAAACCGAGTTCCGGACGAGCCTGGCGGCCCACTACGGGCTCCGCAACGACGTTCAGGTCGGACTCCTGACGCAGTATCGCGACCTTGGGAGCGACGTCGATTCCTTCGCGGTGCCGAGCGCCAACGGAACCGCCGGAAGCGCGGGCTTCGGCGATCTCGAGCTGTTCGCCAAGTGGCGGTTCTTCCGCTACGACGCGCCGCACGTGGCGTTCAACGTCGCCCTGATCGGCGGGCTGACGATCCCGACCGGTGAGGACGACGCCGGAACCCCCCGGCTGGAACCCGAACAACAGGTCGGCCGCGGCTCGTTCGACCCGTCGGTCGGGATCGGGATCACGCACGAGCCGGGTCGTTGGCGGTTCAACGCCGCCGCGCTCTACCACGCGAGCCTCGACACCGACGGCGACGACAGCAAGCCCGGGGAGTCGTTCACGGCGCTCCTCGAGGTCGGCAATCGATTCTGGCTCGAACCGTATCCCGGGCCGTTCATGCGGTTGGACGTAGGATTGCAGTTCGATCGCGAGACCCACGACTCGCTCGGCGGCATCCTGCCGAACACGGGCGGTGAACGGATCGATGTCGTTTCCACGCTCGCGTTCCGCCCGCGGCCGTCGCTCGACTTCCAACTCCACGGCGGGATCCCGATCTGGCAGGACGTCAACGGGATCCAGGTCTCGACCGACTACACGATCGGGTTCACCTTCGGCTACCGATTCTAGACATGCGCACGCAATCCCTCGGACTCGTCGTCCTCTCGTTCGCCATCCTCGGCTGCGCCGCGCCGGGCGTGCCCGTCGATCCACAACCGGGCGACTTCGCGTTCGTCCACGTGCAACTGCGTGGTTGAACTTGAAACGAGGAGCTCCTGGGTCTCCAGAAGCTCTTCGAGGGCCTGTACGGTCCTACCCCTCAGATCGACCTCGATCAGCAGATCGCGCGGGATCGCATCCCCGGCGAGCGCGCACTCGATTTCCTCGAGCTGCGCGACGGCGTGATCCGGAACAACGTCGGCGTGGACTCGATCCAATTCGCGGCCGACGTCCGGACCGACGGTGACGACGTGGTCTTGACGCGCACGGGCCAACGATTCGCACTCGACGGTCCGCCGCCTGGCTCCGACGGTTGGCAGGCGTTCACGGTCGTGGGGATCGACGACGAAGAAACTCCGATCCGTCTGCGCTGGAATCCGAACGGCCTTCCGCCTCCGATCTCCGGTGCGTCGGGTGATGGCTGATTCCTGACGCCAACCCGAACCCGCACGCGCGACACGATGGAGTCACAGATTCCGGCCGAGCAGGAGAACCCGCGGCCGTGGGAGAACCTGGAGGAGCTGCTCGACCGGAACGTCGACGAGGACGTCCAGTCGTTCCTCAACGAGATGGCGCCCGCCGACGCGGCGCGCTGCATCGAACGACTGGACGGCGACTACCGCGATCGCGTCCTCGAGTCACTCGACGCCGAGTCCGCCGCCGAACTGCTCGAGTTCCTACCCGACGCGCGCGGTTCCGAGCTGCTCGAGAACGCTGCCCCCGGGACCGCGGCCGCGATCCTCGAGGAATTGCCGAGTGACGAGCAGGCCGACATGCTCGCGAGCATCGGGCCCGAGAGCGCGGCCTCGATCCTCGCCGAGATGGACCCCGAGGCGGCGCGCGCCGCCGCCGACCTCGCCGCGTACCCCCAGGACACGGCCGGCGGTCTCATGGTGCGCGAGTTCCTCGCCTACCAGCGGAACGCGACCGTCCGCGCGGTCATCGAGGACATCCGGAGCCGGGTCGACGAGATCGGCGACTACGAGGTCCAGTACATCTACGTCACCGAGGTGAACGGAACGCTCACCGGCGTGTTGCGGTTGCGCGACCTCCTGCTGACGCACGGCAGCGAGGCGATCGAGCGGATCATGATCGCGCAGCCGGCCTCGGTCTCGGTCACGACCGGCCTCGACGAACTCGTCGATCTGTTCGAGTCGAAGGACTTCCTCGGGATCCCGGTCGTCGACGAGGCGAACCGACTCGTCGGTCTCGTCCACCGCAGCGACGTCGACGACGCCTGGGACGAACGGGCCGAACAGTCCCGCCTCAAGGCACAGGGCATCGTCGGCGGCGAGGAACTGCGCTCGATGCCGGTCCTGCGCCGTTCGCGGCGGCGCCTGTCCTGGCTCAGCATCAACATCCTGCTCAACGTCTTCGCCGCGAGCGTCATCGCCGCCTATCAGGACACGCTGAGCCAGGTCATCGCGCTCGCAGTCTTCCTGCCGATCATCTCGGACATGAGCGGATGCTCCGGCAACCAGGCGGTCGCCGTCAGCATGCGCGAACTGACGCTCGGCGTGCTCAAGCCGGTCGACGTGTTCTACGTCTGGCGCAAGGAACTCGCGGTCGGCGCGCTCAACGCACTCGTCCTCGGCGTGCTCCTCGCCGCCGCGGCCTGGATCTGGAAGGGCAACCCGATGCTCGGCGGCGTCATCGGCGTCGCGCTCGCGCTCAACACGCTGATCGCGGTGTCGATCGGCGGCATCGTGCCGCTGGTGCTGAAGCGGTTCGGCATGGACCCGGCGCTTGCGTCGGGGCCGATCTTGACGACGTTGACCGACATGTGTGGGTTCTTCCTCGTGTTGAGTTTGGCGGCGGCGACGATGGAGCACATCGTCTAGCGGGCCGCGAGCTTTGTTGGCTCGCGAGCGCTCGGATCGAAGGCAAGACGTGGGGGCTCCCCCCGTTTGCCCCGTCACCTTCGCGTCGGTCGCCCTGCGGGCGAGCGACCGA
>JAGQQZ010000428.1 GCA_020425915.1 Planctomycetota bacterium
AGACCTTCGCGCTGGTGCCGGGAGGGATGTTGAACGCGGGATCGACGAGGATCGACATGACGCGGACTCCGTGTCGCGATGTGAAGATTGGCGGCAGGCGAGGAGGACTCCTCAGCACGAACAGGCGCCGACCTCAGCAGCCACGCACCGCGGACCCGCCGCGTTCAGCGATCGACCGGCGAAACCGTGCTCGGGGCCGACACCTGGCGACACCATGCGATGACCGCAGCGCACACGTCGCCATAGAAGCCCCCGCCCTCGCTCGCGACGCGCAACGCAGGCTCCACCCACGCGAGGTGATGCATCGCGATTCGCGTCGCCACGTCGAAACGACCGTCTTCCACCGCCTCGCACCAAAGCAGCAGGATGCTGCCGACGTGGTCGACGGGCGCCCCACGCGCAGCGGCCGCCGAGAATTCGAACGCGCAGTACCGAGCGAGTTCGCGAACGGCGCGCGCGCAATCGCCCTCGTACTCACCGCCCTGCCACAACGATTGCACCGGCGGCGCGACCGCCGCCGGACGCAGGATCCGCTCGCAGTAGTCGACGGCCAGCTCGTCGACCGTGGCATCGCATGGCACACGAACGCCAACGTCCTCGAGGGCGCGCACGATCTCGGGCGTTCGCAGTTCCGCGAGCATCGATGCGTCCATCTCGTGCAACAGCAGCCGAGCGAACAGCCGCCCCACCGGGACCATCCTCGGATCCATCAGGTGATCTTCCGGATCCGCACGACCGTCGAATTGAACGCCTGTTGACCGGAGATCGGATCGGGCGCGATCGGCAGCACGCTGTTCTGTGCCCAACCGGGGCCGGTGTTCTTGACCCACGCCGACTTGTCGCCGCGCGAACGATCCTGCCACCACATGTTCCGTTCCCAGTCCTCGTCGCGAAGCCCCTCGAGGTCCATGCCGGCCGCCGCGGAGCCGGGAGCCCCCTCGCGCTCCGCACGCGCGACGCGCGTGTAGGCGAAGTGACCGAGCGAGTTCGAGATCGCGATCGCGGCCGGATGGATCCCGCGCGTCAACACGACCGGGATCTCCAGCTTCTTGTCGATCGCGCCACTCCCGAGGCCGAGCGCCGGAGCGACGGCTGCGAGCATCTTCGACCGATAGCCGGTGACCTCGATCCAATCGCCGTCCTCCAGTCCGAGTCGTGCGGCCGTGTCCGGATGGATCCAGGCCGGGTTGCTGTGGACGATCTCGGCGCACCACTTGAGATTGGCCGTGCGTCCGTGGTTGTGGACGTTCCACTTGAACGACGTCATCACGAGTTGGTCGTCCTCGAGGTCGACGTGCTCATCGATCTGTCGATACGTCGGGAACTCGGGGATCTCGACGTCATGTCCCTTGTGATAGTCGGGCCGGTTCTTGCCCTTGGAGTTCGCGATCCTGGTCAGCTCGGACGTGTCCTCGTTCCGACCCGTCTTCGCCACGAACGTCGATCGCACCTCGAGCTTGCGACTCGGTGTCTTGAAACCGCAGACCGGCTCGCCTCGGTGCACGATCCCGATCCCGCGTCCATCCTTCGTGATGATGCCGGTCACCGGATCGGTCTCGGAACCCTCGAGGTCCGCAGCCGACAGGGGCCGGAGGTAGGGTTCGTGATACGTCGGTTCGTCCGGGTCCTCCCACGCCCCGACGTCGCGCAGGAACTCGAAACCACTCGAGTAGCGATCGGAATCGTGCGGCACGCCATCGAGCCATTGGGCGATGTATTCCGGCGTCGTCAGATCCTCCGGGTACCACTGCTCCATCCCGGTCCCGATCCGACGCGCGAGATCCGGGAAGATCTCGCGCACGTCTCGGGCCTCGCCGAGCGGCTCGACCATCGGGCGACGCATGCTGATGTACGGCTTCAGGTTGTAGGCGCCGCGCGCGTCGACGTCCCAACGCTCCATGAACGTCGTCCACGGCAGCACGAGGTCCGCGAACGTCGCGGTCTCGTTGAGGAACGGATTGATGCAGACGTGGAAGCCGATCTTGTCCTCGTCCAGCAGGACGTTCCGGGTCACGTCCATCTCGGGCCACGTCAGCGGTGAGTCGAGGTTGTACGACATGTACACCTGGATCTTCGCCCGCTCCTGCTGGAGGTACCAGTACACGAGTTCGCCCACCTTCATCTTGTTCCAGACGTTGGCGAGTGCGATCTCGGGAGGATCGGCGAGGATCGACGGAGTCTTCGGCGCCGGCGCGCCCTTCGGTGGTGCGAAGCGCTTGCCGTCGATGCCGCCCGTCCACATCCAGCACCATCCGCCGTGCTTGCCGACCGAACCGACGAGCACGTTGAGCAGGCCGATCGCGCGATCGTTGTAGTACCCGTTCAGGTGGGCGCTGCTGCCGCGATTGCACATCGTCGTCGCGTGCGGCGCGGCGTCTGCGAACTCGCGGGCGATCCGCCGGATCACGTCCGCCGGGATCGAACTCTTCGCCTCCGCCCACTCGGGAGTGAACTCGCGAAGTTCCGCGCGCAGCTCGTCGACCGAGCAGTTCGCCCATTCGCCGAAGAACTCGGCGTCGTACAGGTCCTCGGCGAGGATCGTGTGAGCCATGCCGAGCGCGACCGCGCCGTCCGTGCCGGGGAACGGCATGTAGAACTCGTCGGAGTTACCCGCCGTGTTCGACATCCGCACGTCGAAGGTCACGAGCTTCGCCCCGTTCTCGAACCGACCGCGCTGCACCCGCTGGGCACCGGGCACGTGGCCCTGGTGGGCCTCGAACATGTTCGAACCGAAGTTCAGGATGTACTTCGTGTTCTCGTAGTCGCCGAGATCCCAGTCGCTCTCGAACAGGTACGTCAGGTTCGCCGCGCGCCGGGCCGCGGAACACAGCCCCCGGTGGTTCAGCGCCGTGTTCGTGCCGAACGCCCGCAGGAAGTTCGCCACCGCGTCCTTCGACCGATTGCGACCCTGATGGAACGCGAACTCCTCGATCTTCCCGCTCTCGCGCACGGCGCGGAGCCGGCCCGCGATCTCGTCGAGCGCCTCGTCCCACGAGATGCGCCGCCACTTGCCGGACCCGCGCGGGCCCACGCGACGCAATGGATGGAGCAATCGTTCGGGGTGGTACTGGTGGTTCAGCGCTGCTTGACCGCGCGCGCACATCTTGCCGCGCGAGTTCGGGTCGTTCGGGTTGCCGTCGACCTTGATGATGCGTCCGTCCTTGACCCAACCGGTGATGCCGCAGACGGTCGAGCAGAGTTGGCACATCCCGTGGATCGCGGTCGCGTTGCGATACTTGTCGGGATCGGGGAAGCGGTGCTTGCGATACGGTCCCGGCAGACTGCAGACGCCCGGTGTGTTCGTCGATTCGTAGGGCGCGCCCGCGCCGCGACGCCACACCGCGAGGTTCTCCTCCCGCGACTTCGCGGGCCGTCCGCGAACGGGTTGTGCGTCCATCGAACGACACGCGCCGAACAGGCCGACGCCGGCGAGCACGCCGCCGAGCGCCAGGAAGTCACGCCGACTCCCGGCCGGGCGATCGACCGATTCGGTCTCGGTTCGCTGCGGATCAGTCATGGCCGTGCTCCTTCTCCTTCCACTGGTAGACGCTGTATGCGTCGTTCGCGTAGCTCTGACCTTCGCGCGGCACCTTCGGCTCCCACTCGCGCATCGGGCGATCGGCGTCGACGGCGTACCAGGCTCGCGGCTGCGTGCCCTTCTCCGGCCTGAGCTGCTCGAGCACGCCCTCGTCCTCGAGCTTGCGCTTCATGCGCGAGACCTTCGAGTCCGGGTCTGCGAGGTCGCCGAAGTACAGCGCCTCGCTCGGACAGGTCGACGAGCACGGCGGTTCGAGACCGGCGTCGAGACGATGCGTGCAGTTGTGGCACTTGACCGCCTGGTTCGCGACCGGATCGATGTAGATCGCGCCGTACGGACAGGCGTCGCGACACGCCGCATGGCCGGAACAGGTGTCGTAGTTGACCTGCACCGAGCCGCCGGCGCCCTTGTGCATCGATCCACACGGGCAGGCCTTGATGCACGGTGCATCCTCGCAGTGCTGGCAGGCCATCGGCACCATGATCCGAGCCATTCCCCCCGACTCCTTCTCGTAGTCGTGGTAGATCGTCTGCCGGATGTAGTTCCCGAGCGGCACGTCGTTCTCGGACTTGCACGCGACCTCACAGCCGTGGCAGCCGAAGCAGCGCCGCACATCGACGACCCAGCCGTAGCGCTTGCCGTCGTCCGGCGCGCGCATGCGGTCACGCCACTGTTCTTCGGGAAGGAACAGATCGGCTCGTGGCCCTTGCGGATCTTGTTGCGAAGGCAGCGCGGCGCCACCGACGATGCTGCCGGCGAGGAACGCACGGCGATCGACGCCGTGGTCCGGAGAGGAAGGGTTCGTCATGAGGCCTCGACGTTCGGATGGTGCGCGAGCATAAGGACGCGACGTGCACGAATCGCGGCACTCGAGACGACGGAATGCGCGCGATATCGGCGATCCCGATCCAATTCGCAGCCAACTATCGAACGATCCGATGGCGATCGTGTCGCCCGTTCCGTCGCGACGGCCGAGCCGCCGCGACCTCAAGACGTCGGCTCTGTTCGCGCCGGCTCGGATCGCTTGGCTCGCAGGGTCACGACGACACCGACGACGAAGCCGACCGCGAACGTCGCGAACAGCAGGACCGCGCGCGGCATCCGGACCTCGAAGATCAGGAGCTTGGTCACGACCTCCTCGGTGTTCTGGATGACGGCGACGGCCACGAACAGCAGGCCGGCGGCGATCAGGATGAGCTTCCAGTTCTTCATCGCGGTCTCTTATCGAAGTGCAATCGACACTCCGGGCATCCTACGAGATCGCGACCTGCGAGCACGCCTCGACGCAACGCGGCGCGGAGCCTCCAGGAGGCATCCCGCGCCGCGGCGCCTGACGATCCGGATCTCAGTTGACGCGGTCGCGTACGACGCCCGATTCCCAGAGCAGCCGCGCGCCGTTGATCGTCGTCGTCGGACCGGACGTGATCGCGCCGAGGATTCCGTCCGCCTGGACCAGGACCGGGACTCCACCGACGGTCGAGAGGTTGCGAGTCGTGATCCGGAACCAGCCGGTCTCGACGTCGCCGATCCCGTCGCAGTTGATGTCGAGCTCGTCGGGATCGTTGACCGTCGACGCGAGGAACGAGTCGGCGAACAGCGGGCTGATCGCGGTCAACGGGACG
>JAGQQZ010000429.1 GCA_020425915.1 Planctomycetota bacterium
GAAAGAGTGTAGCTCGCCCGTAGGGCGACCGACGTGAGAGCGACGGGGCAAGCCCTGAGCGCGCCCTCGTTTTGCCTTCGAGCTCGAGCCGAGCGAGCTCGCCGAGCGTCAACCAGCTGTCTCTACCCCGTCCGCCGCTCCGCCGGCACCACCCGGTCGAAGCTCCGCACCGCACCCTTCCGGTGACGCGGCGGCTTCTTCGGGTTCAACAAGTGCAACAACGCACACGCCGCGCACGTCGCGGCGCCCAGCGCGAACGTCGTCAGCATCGTGCCGAGCCACTTGCTGACGTCGATCGGGATCAGCTTCGTCGCGCAGAGCGTGCCGAAGACGATCGGTAGCGACGACAACATCAGGACGACGATGCCGACGCTGGCCCACGAGCGCTTCATTCGCCAGCGCATGACGACGGCGCTGAGCAGGAACAGACCGAGGATGGTCCCACCCGGAATCGGATCCAAGAACACACTCCAGTTGCTTGGCAGCGACGGCAGACTCGTCCAGAACTTGCCGCTCGAGAGCGTCGGCACGACGTGTTCGTCGAACGCGCGCCCCAGACCTTCGGTCGTCTCGATGACGCCGAAGCTCGCGATCAGCGAGAGCGCCATGACGGTGGCGAGACCACCCATGACGAGCGACACGGCCGCGGTGGGGAACGCGGACGTCTTCGGGAACTCCTTGTAGAAACTTGCCACGGCATTGCATCGACAAGGCGCTGCAGCGGGCCTTTGCGCCGGGTCCCGAATCGAGACCCGGGTCGCGGTTCGTCCGCTCGGATCGGACGATCAGTACGTAGCGGTGCGGAAACCGCCGTACAAGTCGTCGTAGTGGCGACGCCGGAACAGGCCACCGAAGTCCGGCTCGAAGGTGACCGTGAACGACGTCTCGTTGACGATGTTGTCGTAGTTGAGCGCGAGCAGGATCTCCCAGTCGTGGTCGCGTCGGACCAACACGCCGGAGTAGTTGAGCACCTCGCGACGCGCGAAGTCGTACTGACTACCCCAGCTCAACGACCACCGGCTGCGAATCGGCAGGCCGGCTCCGTACTGGAACACGCCGCGTTCGGTGCGGTCCGAGCGATAGCCGGCGTACCAGTGCATGCCGATCGCCCCGAACGTCGAGTAGGTGTTGAACGTCCGCAGCTCCGACCGGTCCCAATCGTGCTCGCCCTCGGTCGTGATCGCGAAGTCGTCGACCGGGATCCACGTCGCCTTTGGCCGGTAGATGACTTCGAATTCGCCGAGCCCGAGGCGGTGGCCGCCGTTGTCGCGACCGGCGATCGGCGAGAAGTTCTGCGCGAGGTCGATCCAGAGCACCTCTTCGATGTCGCTCGGCTCCTCGGCGTCCTTCGTTTGCTCCCGGCGCTGGAACCGTTGCAGGACACCGACGCGAACGTTCGCTCCTTCGTCGAGCGCGTCGATCGAGTCGAACTGCCAGTAGTCGGCCGGCTCGCCGTCGACCTTGAACTGGTGGGAGAACTCCACCGTCGGCGACACCACGTGCCGCAGCGCGTGCTGGGTCTGGCCCTCGGTCCATCGCCAGGTGCGTTCCAGGCGCGTGCCGGCGCTGATCCCACTGACGAAACTCGATCGGTCGTCGGCGCCGCCTACGACCGTGTCGCTGAAGTGCGTGAAGCTGCCGCCGCTGAACACGCGGACTCCGAAGTCGCCGAGCCGGAACGGGACCGCGAGCTCGAGTTCCTGGTTCACGCGCGTCGTGCGATCCTGGAGCGGTGTCGCGAATCGCGGGTCGTAGTCGCTGCGGAACGTGCCGACCGACGACGAACTCGTCAGGAGCAGCGGTGCGTCCCCCGGCAGCTCGGCGATCTCCTCGGCGATCAAGTCGAACGAGACGTTCGGTTCGATCTCCACGAAGCGCGGGGCCAGGTAGCGGTTCGGCGCGTAGCTGAAGTCGGACAAGTTCCATCGTCCGAGCGCCTGCAGACTGTAGTTGCTGCGCGCGTGCCGGAAGTGGAGCGTGGACTCGGGCAGTTCGGACGTCAGGTACGGCCCCGAGTAGAACTCCGAGTAGACCGCAGGATCGCTCGCGCGGAACGCGGTGACGTCGAGGGTCGTGTGCGTGTTCAGGTACAACCGGTTCTCGGTGTCGACCAGCGTCCGCGTGGTCGCGTCGATGGCGTTGCCGTCGATGTAGCCCTGGATCTCGCGTCGGTCGTCGCCGTGGTCGTTGAGGAAGAAGTACCGCGTCCGACCGAAGTACAGTTCCTCGACTCGGTAGTTCAGCTCCGCCTCGAGCGGGAAACCGCGACGTTGCAGCCACTCGGCGCTGAGCCGCCAGTCGCCGCGGAACTCGTCCGCGCGCCGGCCGGTCAGGAACTCGTGCACGGCGCCGCCGACTTCGTTCATCGGAGCGCCGAAGTCGATGCCGAGCTCGGCGCCGTCCTCGCTCGAGTAGCCGATGTGTCCGCCCTTGACGTAGTAGTTCGCCGGGCTGCCGGTGTAGTGCGTCGCACTCGGCAGCGGCAGGATCGAGGTCCCCGAGAACGCGATCCAGTTGTCGCGCGTGCGGATCTCGAACTCGCCCGGTCGCTCGATGATCTCGGCTTCGCCGCTGACGATCTCGAAGTGCGGCTCGCCGGCGTCGCACGTCGTGATCGAAATGTCACGACCCGAGAACCGTTCGCCCTGGCGCACGAGTCGATCGGCGCGAACGACGACGACGCGTTCGCGCTCGTTGGCGTCGATGCGGTAGAGGCGCATCTCCACGTTCTCGAACACCGCGCGATCGTCGACGACGGAGAACCACACGCGGTCCGCGCGCAGGACTTCGCGATCGTCGTGGATGAACGTCACGCCGCCTTCGAGATAGAAGGTTCGGACGAGTTCGAGATCGATGCTCGGGTTCGAGACCGGCGCGGCCGGCTGCCGTTGCATCGAGCTGAGGAACCGGTTCATCCGGGCCCGCAGGACCTCCGCGTCCACCGCGCGCCGCGACGGTGGCGACGCGAACCCGCGGGTCGGCAGGCCCTTCCGGTCCTGTACTCGATCGGTCCAGAGCTTCCGGTCGACCCGGTCGTAGCGGATCAAGCCACGCTCACCGCGCACCTCGATCGACGCGTCCGGTCGCAGCACGAACCCGCCGGCGAGCACGCCCTCGACGAGGTCGCCGTCGCTCGTCTCGTCGATCTGGTCACGGTAGAAGCCGAAGCGTTGCACGAACTCCTGGTTGCGCTCCTCCTTCGGCTTCTGCTCGGTGGGCCGCTCCCGCCAGGGCGGGATCTCCGGCACCTGCGCGTGCACCCCGATCGACGCGACGACCGCGACGATCCATCCCAGCCCCGCCCCTGTCCGATTCGCGCGGGTCACTGCGATTCGGTCTGCACGTGCCAGGCTGTCACGAGGAATTCGACGTAGTCCACTTCGAGTCGCGTCCCGCGACAGATCCTACCGGTCGGCAGGACGACTTCCGCCATTCCTCGCTCGCGGAAGATCGTCGCGCGGGAGTGTTGCAGATCGACGAGGATCTCGTCGCCGCTGGCTGTCACGCCCTGGACGCGCATCGTCGCGTCGCCCTTGGCCGTGAGGTTTCGCACGTTGCCGTGTTCGTCCGAGTCGACGGTCATACCATCGGCTTCGAGCGAGAGTCCGTCGACGATGGTCGTACCCGCGTCGTCGATCTCGGTGACGACGACGGGCGAGCGGAACACGACTTCGTCGGCGAGGGCATCGACGACGCCGTCGCACTCGATCCGGAGGTTCGGCGCACCGCGCTCGTCGGCGACGCCGTACATCTCGATCACGGGCTTGCGGGTCGAGGTCGGCACAAGAACGAGTCGCTGGCCGTCCGGCCCGCGTTCGACGAGGACGAGATCGGCGAGTGCGTTGCCGCGGCGACCATCGTCGGACACGCTTTCGATGCGCGCGGGCCAGCCGCAAACGTACCCCGAACGGCTGTCGACGCCGGTCACGAAGCGATCGCCGTAGGCGTGGAACGCGTGTTCTCCGGTCTGCCAGAATTCGATCCGGCCTTCTCCGACGATGTGTTGCGCGCGCATCCCGGCGCCGACCACGCAATCCCACGACGCGAGGCGCAGACCCGAGTGCATTCGGGCGACGACCGGTGGGAGTCGGTACGGCAGGAACTGGATGTGGTCACCCACGATTTCGGTCGGTGCCGCGGTCGGATCGTCGGGTGCCGCTGCGGTCACGTGCGGCCGCACTTCCCGCTCGGGCCGGCGAGGCTGGGCGGGAAGGACGTCGACGACGACGTCGCTCAGCCCGAGCCGATGGATGCCGATCGTGCCGCCGCGCACGACCGACGCGTCGCCGGGTCGCTCGATCGTCGCGGGCCTCCCGATGAGGAACACACGGTCCGGATCGTCGGACGCGATGATCTTCGCCGTTCCGACGACATCGCCGTCTTCGGCCGCGCGGCGCAACTGGACCGCGTCGCCGAGCGCCGAGAGTCGCTGCACGTTGCCTTCGGCGTCGGTCTCGACGATCCACGTCGAGGCGTCGGTGATCGTCGATTCCTCGGACTTCGCGACGATGTCGGAGACCGGCGACTCGAGCAGGATTCGAACCGACTCGTCCGGGTTCCGGTCGAGGTGGCACGAGCCGTGACCTGCGACGTCGACCGGTCGGGCGCCGGAGCGATGGATCTCGAACGCATGACTCGCGACGGCCTCGGCCGGACCAAGGCGCAACTCCTGCGAACCATCGCCTGCCTGGCTCAACAAGAACCCGTCGTCTCCGCGCGCGGTCAGGTCTGCGCGCTCCACGGTGACGTCCCCGAAGCCGACCGAGACGGCGGGCCCGTCGGCGTCGGCGCTGCGTAGCACGTGGATGCCGTGGCTCGCCCGGACATGCGTCTCGTCGGCGTGCAATGCGACGTTCGCGACGCCTTCGAACGACAGGAACTGGTCCGCGATACCACCGCGGGGTGAGCCGATCCCGAACGGCCCGTGCAGCGATGCCAGCAGCTTGTCGACGCGCACGAGGTGGATGCGGTCCGCGTCGAACTCGGCCTCGCCTTCCTGCACGAGCCGTGGCTCGCCACTGGCCGTGAAGTAGGTCGGCTCACCGTCGACACCGGGCCACGCGTCGAGCCGCGCGCATCGCAGCACGCCACGGTCGCCGAGCAGCTCCATCGGCGAACCGTGGACGACGAAGTCGAGCCACGCGCCGCCCTTGTGTTCGCCGCGCTTCTCGTCGCGTCGCGTGGTCGTCGCCACGACGAGGTCGCCGAGTGCGGTGAGCGGCTCGGCACGGTTGCCGGAGAGTACGCCGGTGGCGCGCACACGGTCGCGCAGTTCGATCGTGCCGATCCGCGTCGCGACCGATTCGACGAAGTCCAGGGTGCCTACCGCCGAGAGAACGCTCGCGCCGCGCACCAACTTCGGGTTCTGCGCGACGTGGAGCTGCAGGAACCGGTCGTCGATGGCGTTGTCGGCCGGGAGGACCGCGCGCAGCCCTTCCCCCGTGAGCGTCATCGGGTCGTCCCCGCCGAGCTCGATCTCGAACGGCGTCTCGTCGCTCGGCGTGCGCAGCGCCAGCCCGTCCGGGGTCTGACGGACGAGCACGCGCGGCAGCCGCATCTCGAGGTCGTCGAGCTCCGCGCCGTCCGCGCTGCGGACGACGACGTCGACGAGGTCGATGTCCCGGTCCTCGCGGATCGATGGGCGACCGTTCTCGTCGCGTCCGACCTGGAGGATGGCCTGCTTGGCGTTCAGCGTGCCGGCGAGCGTGGCCTTCGGCCGGCCCGGCACCGAGTCGTCGATCTCGAAGAACTCGACGTCGACCTCGAACAACTGCATGCGATCGTCGAGGACCGGGTGCGGCCGGCTGTCCTTCGCGTCGAGCACGTAGTCGTCGAGCGTACGACGAGTGCCGTCGGGCAGTTCGATCTCACGGCTGTGCGGGATCCGCAGGGCTCCGCTGGTCTTGACCGTGATCGCGGTGTCGGCATTCGTGCGATCCATCTCGCCGACCACGAAACCGCCCGTGCCGTCGTTCTCGACCGTCTTGATCGGGTCGCTGTCCTCGTCGTCGCCGATCTTCGCGAAGTTCTCGGCACCGATCACGAAGTGCATGACGGCGAATCCCGCGCCCAGCAGGACGACGAACAGGAGCACCTTTCGGATCATGCGAGCCCCTGCGATTCGAGGACGTCGCCCCAGGTTCCCTGGGCCTTCATCAGGACCTCGATGACCTCGCGAACGGCGCCGAATCCGCCCGGCGCGACGCAGACGTGGTCGACGACTTCTCGGATCTCGGGGCGAGCGTCCGCGGGGGCGGCGGCGAACCCGACGCGCCGGAGCACCGGGAGATCGAGGATGTCGTCGCCGACGTATGCGACTTCGTGCGGTTGCAGCCCGTGCTTGGCGAGGATCTCGTCGAGCACGGGTCCCTTCGCGAGGTGACCGAGACAGACTTCGGTGACGCCGATCTCACGCGCGCGGGCCTCGACCACCGCGCACGAACGGCCGGAGAGGAAGCCCGACATCCGGCCGCTTCGATGCCAGTACACCAGGCCGGCCGCGTCGTGGACGTGGAACGCCTTCGTCTCGAGCATCGAGCTCGGGTCGAAGTGGATTCGCCCGTCGGTCAGGACGCCGTCGACGTCCGTCAGCAGCATCCGGATGCCCTCGAGGTCGGGGTTCATCCGACGACCTTGAGGTCGATCAGGTCCTGCACGTCGAGCAGGCCGACCAACTCACCTCGAGCGCCGACGACGGGGGTCTGGTCGATGTTCTTCGACGCGAGGTAGGCGAGCGCCTCCATCGCGAACGTGTCCGGATCGAGCGTCATCGGATCGCGCGTCATGTACTCGTCGATCGCGACCTCGTCGAGGTTGCCGTGGCCCTTCGACTCGAGCATCCGGCGCAAGTCGCCGTCGGTGAAGAAGCCGATCAGTTTGCCGTCGGGGTCGACGACGCTCGTCGCACCCGGGCGTCCCGGTGTCGACGTCATGATGCGGAGGGCTTCGATCACGGTCGCGCCGGTCTGTACCCGCGGATTACGGTCGTCCTTGCGCATCAGCTCTTCGACCTTCATGAGCCGGCGGCCGAGGTCGCCGCCCGGGTGGAACCGCGCGAAGTCCTCGGGGCCGAAGTTGCGACACTCCTGCACGACCAGGGCCAGCGCGTCACCCAGCGCGATCATCGCGGTGGTGGAGCACGACGGTGCGAGCCGGAAGTTGCCGGCCTCGTCGACTTCGCCGATCTCGAGGACCGCGTCCGCGTGACGGCCGAGGGTCGAGTCACGCGACTGCGTCATCGCCACGACCGGGACGTCGACGGCCTTCACCGGGGCGAGCAGGCGGAGCACCTCTTCCGTCTCACCGGATTTGGACATCGCCAACAGGAGGTCGCCGCTCGTCACGCGGCCGAGGTCACCGTGGATGGCCTCCGCGGGGTGGAGGAAGATCGACGGAGTTCCGGTCGAGGCGAAGGTCGCGGAGATCTTCTGGGCGATGATCCCCGCCTTCCCCATGCCGGCGGTCACGACCCGGCCGGGAAGTTCGAGGATCCGATCGACGACCTGCTCGAAGCTCGCGTCGATGCGCTGCCCGACGCGGCGAACGGCGTCGGCCTCGGAGTCGATGATCGACCTGGCTCGTGCGATCCTGGAGTCCATGCGAAAGCGGGAGATTAGCACGGATCGGCGGCGATGGAACCATCCGCGACACCCCCTCGAACCGCGCGATCCGACCGGTCTCGAACGCTGCTCGTTGTGTGCGCGCGGCCTGCGGCTACACTGACCGCTTCATGTCGTATCGGGTCGAATTGCCGGTGTTCAGCGGACCGATGGACCTGCTGCTCCACCTGGTACGGCAGCAGGAAGTCGATATCCACGAGGTCCGGATCGTCGACATCCTCGACGGCTACCTCCAGCACCTGAAGGTCCTCGAGGCGCTCGACCTCGGCGATCTCGGCGACTTCCTCGTCATGGCCAGCACCCTGATGGAGATCAAGTCGCGCGAGATCCTGCCGCGCGAGCACGTCGAGGTCGGTGCCGAACTGGACCCGCGCGACGACCTGATCCGCAAGCTGCTCGAGTACAAGCGCTACCGCGACATCTCGCGACGCCTCGATCGGCTCGCCAAACGCCGCAGCCGCATGCTCCCGGCGTCGCTGCCGCCCGCCAAGCTCGAGGCCGCAGCGGACGCCGAGCCGATGATCGATCTCGGCGACATCGAGATCTGGACGCTGACCGCCGCGTTCGCGAAGTTGCTCGAGGAGACCGGGCTCCGCGAGCAGAAGATCCAGGTCGGCGTCGACAAGCGGAACGTGCAATTCTACGCGCGCCGTGTCCTCGACATCGTCCGCACCAAGCCCGAGGTCCACTTCCGCGAGCTGTTCGACGTGCGGGAGGGGCGCTACGGACTGATCGGGGTGTTCGTCTCGATCCTCGAGATGATGAAGCAGGGCGTGCTGCGCGCGCACATCGGACAGCAACCCGGCGACGTGGTCATCGCCTTCGTCGGCGACCCGAACCTGACGGCCGACCAGATCCTCGCCGGCGGCGAGCGCCTCGACGAGGAGCCGGATCCCGAGGAGCCGTCGACCTCCGCGGAAGTCACCGTGGCCGACCAGAGCGGCACGTCGACCGACGCGGAATGACGAAATTCCCGCGATGCGGGACGGTTGCCCTCGCCCCGATCGCGCTCCCGAACCGCCCCACCCGAGGAGATTGACCATGGCGACGCGCAAGAAGACCACGAGCAAGAAGAAGGCTGTGACGAAGAAGGCCACCACCACGACCTCCACCTCGTCGAAATCGACGACCAAGGTGTCGAGCAAGACCGCGCCCAAGGCCACGACGACCAAGAAGGCCAGCGCCAAGCAGCCGCCGGCGACCAAGTCGAAGGCCAGCGCCGCGACCAAGCCCGCGACCGTGAAGAACGTCGCCCCGCCGGTCGCCAAGCCGCTGCAGCTCACCGCCGCGGAGCGGCTCGAGTGGATCAGCCAGGCGGCGTACTTCATCGCCGAGCGCGATGGCTTCGGCGGCGACCACGAGCGCTACTGGCTCGAGGCCGAGGCCGAGATCGAGGCCCGGCTGCGCGGCGAGGACTAGGCTTCTCGCGGCGGTCCGAGGGGCCGTTCAAGCCACCCGGAGGCGTTTTCCGATCCAACGGAGGATCCTCGGACGACTGGGTCGTCCGCGGGAAGCGCCTACATGAACACGTTGCAGAACCTGGGGATCGGAACACGACTGGCCCTGCTCGGGGCCGTCCTGTTCGCCACGGTCATCTTCACCGGAGTCTCGGGATACCGCAGCGAGGCGCATCTCCTCCGCTCCCTCTCGCACCTGACGACGGTCAGCCTGCCCGCGGTGGACGCGATGAAGTCCGCGGACATGCAGCACGAAGGACTGCGCGCCGTCGCCTACGCTGCTGTGCACCGTGGGCCGACCGCCGCTTCCACGAACCTCGCGGAGTTCGAGGAGTGTGCGGCCTCGATGCGGTCCAACTTCGCGAGTTTGCACACCCTGGCTCTCGAGCCGAAGTTGCTCGACCAGGTGCGCGAGGTCGAGTCCACGGTCGAACGCTACATCGGCGCAACCGGCGCCGTCGTGCACGCCGCGAATCAGGGCGGGGAGACAGACTCGGCGCTCACGACCCTCGATGCGTTGTTCCACGAGTTGGAGGAATCCCTCGACGGCGTCGCCGGGTCGATCGAAGACGCCACGAATGTCGAGTCGGCGGCCGCGGTCGCTTCGATCGGGTCGAGCCAGGTGTGGATGTTGGTGACCGTTGCGGTCGCGCTCGCGATCGCGTTCGGGCTCTACTCGCTGATCGCGCGGTCGATCCGGGTCCCGCTCGAGGAAGTGACCGCCTGTGCGCAGGAGATGGCGCTCGGCGACTTCCGCCGAGATCTCGGCTACCGAGCGAACGACGAGATCGGCGCGCTCGCCGACTCGTTCCGTTCCCTCTCCGAGTATGTGAAGGACATCTCGGTCGCCGCCGAGTCGCTCGCCGCGGGCAAGCTGGATACGAGGATCGCTCCGCGGTCGGAGCACGACATGCTCGCGCGTCGTTTCGCTGGCGCGCAGAACGCTCTCTCGACCCTGATCGAGCAGCTCGACGCACTCATCGATTCCGCGCGTCGCGGCGACCTCGCGGCTCGCGCCCGGACCACTGGCCTGGGCGGTGCGTACGAGCAACTCGTCGAAGGCTTGAACTCGTTGATCGACGTCGTCGCGGAGCCGATCGAAGATTCGGCTCGCGTGCTCGAGCGAGTCGCGTCCCGCGACCTGACGACGCGGATCGTGGCCGATTACCACGGCGATTTCGGGCGGATCAAGTCGTCGCTCAACGCGGCGATCGAGAACTTGCGCACGAGCCTCGTGCAGGTCGCGCTCGGTGCCGACCAGGTCACCGTCGCGTCGGAGGAAATCCGATCGGCTAGCCACTCGCTGGCGCGCGGGGCGTCCGAACAAGCGGGCGCGCTCGAGACGATTCGTTCGCACCTGCAGGAGATCGAGTCGATGGCGGTCCGGAACACCAGCAACGTGCAGCAGGCGCGGTCCCTGTCGGAGAGCGCGACGGCGAGCGCGAGGCGCGGTAGCGAGAACGCGAAGCGTCTCGCCGACGCGATGGGGCGTATCAAGGACTCCAGCGAAGAGACCGCGGAGATCGTGCAGACGATCGACGAGATCGCCTACCAGACCAATCTGCTCGCACTGAACGCGGCGGTCGAGGCGGCACGCGCCGGCGATGCCGGGAAGGGTTTCGGTGTCGTCGCCGAGGAGGTTCGGAACCTCGCGATGAGATCCGCCGAGGCGGCTCGCACGACCGGCGAACTCATCAACACCTCGTGCGTCCAGGCGCAGGAAGGCTGGCGGCTCAACGAGGAGATGTTCCAGAACCTCGCCGAGATCGGTGGCGAGATCGAACGCGTCCACGCCGTCATGGGAGAGATCGCGACCGCTTCGGAGCACCAGGCTTCGGGCGTGCGACAGGTCTCGGAGTCCGTCGGCAAGCTCAACAGCGTCACCCAGACCAACGCCGCGAGCTCGGAGCAGTCCGCGAGCGCGGCTACCGAGCTGTCGTCCCGCGCGAACGAACTCGATTCGTTGGTCAAGAGCTTCCAACTCGACGCCGGCGGCGAACGCACGGCCAGCCGTCGCAGCAACGCGAAGGCGACCTCGCTCACGACGTTCTGAGGGTCGCGCATCGGTCGGCGATCGGTACATTCGTGCCGATGTCCGACTCTCGCCGATCACGAGCCGGAGCCCGTCGCAAGCGACGACGATGGGCGTCGATGTCCGACGACGAGTTGCTCGACCAGCGGCTGTGTGACCTGGACCTCGAGCTCGACGAGTCGCCGCTGCGCGGTCGACTCGACCGGCTCGCCGACGAACTCGCCGAGCGCGGTCTTCGGTTCCGGCCCTACGCGTGGCTGTCGACCGACTGGTTCACACCCGATCGCTCGAACGGCTTCGCGGTACCGTTCTACCTCGCTCATCCGCGGCTCCAACGCCTGGAACACCGACTGATGCTCGAGGTCGAGGGCGGCACCCAGGACTGGTGCATGCGGATCATGCGCCACGAAGCGGCGCACGCGATCGACAACGCCTACCGGCTGCACTGGAAGAAGAGCTGGCGCGAGGTGTTCGGCCGGTTCTCGCAGAACTACGACGCGGCCTACTCTCCCGATCCGATGAGCCGCGAGTACGTGCAGAACCTGCCGTACTGGTACGCCCAGAGCCACCCTGCCGAGGACTGGGCGGAGACGTTCGCGGTCTGGCTCGCCTCTGGCAACCGATGGCGCAAGCGTTATGTCGGCTGGCCCGCGCTCGAGAAGCTCGAGTACGTCGACGAACTCATGCGCACGATCGCCGACCAACCGGTCGCGCGGCGGACGCGCGCGGTCGACGAGCCACTGCGCTCGGTCCGGATGACCCTGCGCGAGTACTACGAGCGGAAGCAGGCTCACTACTCCGACGAGTCACGCCCTGCGTTCGACGGTCAGCTCCGCCGATTGTTCACGGTCGATGCGCATGACCGTCGCCCGACCGCGGCATCGTTCCTGCGCAAGCACCGTTCGCGACTCGTCCGCCACGTGTCGGCCGTCACCGGACAGACCGCCTACCTCGTCGACCACGTGATCGTCGAGATGGCCCGGCGTGGTCGCACGCTCGGTCTGCATCTCAAGTCGTCGAGCTCGGACACGCTGCTCGACGTGGGTATCATGGTGACCGCTCTGACGATGCAGTTCCTCCACGGCGGCCACCCGAGGTACCACCGGTGAAGACCCGTCGCGTCCTCGTGCTCATGCATGCCGAGCTCGTGCCCCCGACGAGCCTCGAGGGGCAGAAGTCCGAGGACATCGACAAGTGGAAGATGGAGTACGACGTGCTCGCCGCGCTCGAGAGCCTCGGGCATCACGCCGTCCCGCTCGGTGTCGAGGACGAGCTCCGACCGATTCGGAAGGCGATCGACGAGCATCGCCCGCACATCGCGTTCAACCTGCTCATGCACTTCCACGACGCGGGGGTCTACGACTCCGCGCTCGTGAGCTGGCTGGAACTCATCAAGCAGCCGTACACCGGCTGCAACCCGCGTGGCCTGCTCCTCGCCGGAGACAAGGCACTGTCGAAGAAGATCTTGTCCTACCACCGGATCCGCGTCCCTCGCTTCGCGATGTTCCCACGCGGGAAGAAGGTGCGCAGCATCCCCAAGCGGTTGCGTTTCCCGCTGTTCGTGAAGTCCGCGAGCGAGCACTCCTCGACCGGCATCGCGCAGGCCTCGATCGTCCGCGACTTCGACGCGCTCGTCGAACGCGTCGAGTTCGTCCACCGCAACGTCGGGACGTCGGCGATCGCCGAGGAGTTCATCCAGGGCCGCGAGGTCACGGTCGGCGTGATCGGCAACCAGCGGTTGACGACGTTCCCGCCGTACGAGCTGCACTTCGACACGCTGCCAGAAGGCACCGCGAACATCGCGACGTCGCGCGTGAAGTGGGATCGGAACTATCAGAAGAAGCTCGGCGTCCGCACGGCGCCGGCCGAGTTCGAGCCCGCGCAGCAACGCGAGTTCGAACGCCTCGCCAAGCGCATCTACCGCGCCCTCGACCTGTCCGGCTACGCACGGATCGACTTTCGCCTCGACGCCGACGGTCGGATCTGGGTGCTCGAGGCGAACCCGAACCCGGACCTGTGCTTCGGCGAGGACTTCGCCGAGTCGGCCGAGCGAGCCGGTCTCCGCTATCCCGAACTCGTGCAACGGATCGTCACGCTCGGTTCGAGTTACGAGCCAGCTTGGAAGGCCTGATCGTGTGGCGCCCCAAGGAACTGCTCTGGGCCGGGGCCGGGATCGTCGGCGTGGGGGTCCTCCTGATGGCGGTCCTCTCGATGGCGAGCCAGGAAGCACCGTCGAACCTCGGACTCGTCGACGGCCGTCTGCGCGACGCGGGCGGCCGGTCGAACTGTGTCAGCTCGGTCGAGCCCGAGGAATCCGCGGCCTGGGTCGCGCCGTTCGCGTTCGAAGGTGACCCGGATGCCGCGATGGACCGACTCCGCGCGGCTCTCGACCAGCTTCCGCGCACCGTCGTCCTGTTCGACGGCGGCGGCTACTTGCACGCGGAGTGCACGACCGCGGTCTGGCGGTTCGTCGACGATCTCGAGCTGCTGCTCGACGAGGAGCGTTCGGTCATCGACGTGCGCTCCGCGTCTCGCGTCGGGGAGTTC
>JAGQQZ010000036.1 GCA_020425915.1 Planctomycetota bacterium
ACTTCGATGCCGTGGTCGTCGCCCGCCAACAGGTGCTCGTCGAGGTAGTCGAGGAACTCGTCGGTCGTGACGCTCTGGAACGCGTGGTCGTCGAACCAACTCTCGAGGAAGGCGTCGAACCGTTCGCGTCCGAACGCCTGCTCGAGCCGGCGCAGGAACGCGGCGCCCTTGTCGTAGGGGACCGACGTCATGCCATCGTCGGGATTGCGATCGGTCAGGTCGATGTGCAGGCGCTGGTCGCGCTTCGGGAGTTCCCGCAACTCCTTGGCGAGCTGCCGCAGTCCGAGCAGGGTCTCCATCCGGGCTCGCTCCGGTCCGTAGATCGCCTCGACGATGCGCTGTTCGAGATAGACCGTGAACCCCTCGTTGAGCCAGAAGTCGCGCCAGGTCGCGTTGGTGACGAGGTTGCCCGACCAGGAGTGCGCGAGTTCGTGCGCGATCAGCGCGACCAGCGACTTGTCACCGGCGAGGATCGTCGGTGTCGCGAAGGTCATGCACGGGTTCTCCATCCCGCCGAACGGGAACGCCGGCGGCAGGATCAACACGTCGTAGCGTCCCCAGCGGTACGGCCCGAACAGGCCCTCGCAGGTCTCGATCATCTGCTCGGTGTCGGCGAGTTCGGCGGCGGCGCGATCGACGACGCCCGGCTCGGACCAGATCGCACAGCGCGACGAGACGTCACGTGACTCGATCTCGCCGATCGCCAGCGCGATCAGGTAGGGCGGCACTGGCTTGTCCATGACGAACCGGAATGCGCCGCCGCCGAGTACGTCGCGCTCGCTCGCGCTCATGACCGGAACGACACCGAGCTTCGGATCGACGCGGATCGTCGCGTCGTAGGTGATCCGGACCCCGGGCGAGTCCTGCAGCGGGATCCACGACCGGGTGAGGATCGCCTGACCCTGCGTGAACAGATACGGCTTCTCGCCGCCATCGGTCTGCGCCGGATCGAGCCACTGGAGTGCGCTCGCGTCCGGTCGGGTGCGGTAGTGGAGGACGACCTCGTCGGCACCCGCCGGGAGCTCGACGACGATCGGTGCGCCGAGGACCGGATCGCTCGGTTCGGCGTGCCAGGTCGTCTCGACGCCGCCGGCCTCGACCGACGAGATCTCGAGTCCGTCGCTGTCGAGCCGCAGCGGCGCCGCGGGATCGCGGCGATGGACCCGCACCGTCGCCGTGCCGGCCAAGCGCCGGGCGACGAAGTCCGCCGCGAGATCGAGCGAGACATGGGACACCTGCACTTCGGCAGGGCGTGCGTGGCTGTGTGGGTCCATCGGCGGAATCGGTTCGACGGCGAGGTCACGGCCGGTCGGCACCGCGCAGGCGGCGACGAGCAGGCAGAGGGTCAGCGGGGTCGGACGCATGCGAGCAACCATACGCCGCTGTTGCCGATGCGCCGCTACGCAGGTCTAATCCCGCTCCCGATGACCTCGATCCAATTGACGCTTCCGAACGGCGACGTCCGCGAGTACCCGCAAGGTACGACCGGGCTCCAAGTCGCCGAGTCGATCGGCAAGGGCCTGGCCAAGGCCGCCGTCGGCATCCGACTCGGCTCCGCCGAACCCCAGAGTCTGCAGCTGCCGATCGACGAGTCGGCGACGATCGAGATCATCACGCGGGACACGCCGGCCGGGCTCGAGATCCTGCGCCACTCGGCGGCCCACGTCCTCGCCGATGCGGTGAAGCGGATGCGCCCGAAGGCCAAGCTGTGGAAGGGGCCGGCGATCGACGACCCGCGGTTCGGCTACTACTACGACATCGACCTCGGCGACGAGCCGCTGACCAACGACGACCTGCCCGAGCTCGAGAAGCTGATGGGGGAGATCATCGCCGAGGACCACCCGTTCGTGCTCGAGGAGCTGCCGCGCTCGGACGCGAAGCAGCTCATGGCCGACCACGGCGAGGACTACAAGCTCGCCACGATCGACAAGATCCCCGAAGGCGACCCGATCACGTTCTACAAGAGCGGCGACTTCGTCGACCTTTGCAAGGGTCCGCACGTGCCGTCGACCGGCAAGATCGGCAACGGGATCGCCGTGCTGAGCCTGGCCGGCAGCTACTTCGAGGGTGACTCCAGCCAGAAGATGCTGACGCGGATCTACGGCCATGCGTTCGCCGACAAGAAGGCGATGGCCGCACACCGCAAGAACCTCGAGGAGGCCGCCAAGCGCGATCACCGGCGCCTCGGCATCGACCTCGACCTGTTCAACACGATGGGCGAGCTCGGCGCCGGGCTCGTCATGTGGCACCCCAAGGGTGGATTCGTGCGCCACAAGGTCGAGGAGTTCTGGCGCAACGAGCACCTCAAGGGCGGCTACGACATCGTCTACTCGCCGCACATCGCGCGCAGCGACCTCTGGCAGACCAGCGGGCACCTCGACTTCTACAAGGAAGGGATGTTCACAGGGCTCGACGTCGACGGGGAGGAGTACCTCCTCAAGCCGATGAACTGCCCGTTCCACATCCTGATGTACAAGACCAAGCGCCGCAGCTACCGCGACCTGCCGTTCCGGTGGGCCGAGCTCGGCACCGTCTACCGCTACGAGAAGGCTGGCACCCTGCACGGTCTGATGCGGGTCCGCGGCTTCACGCAGGACGACGCCCACCTGTTCCTGCGCGAGGACCAGATGGGTGAGGAGATCGAGCGCGTGGTCGGCTTCGTGCTCCACATCCTCGCGTCGTTCGGCTTCGACGAGTTCGAGATCAACCTCTCGACCCGGCCCGACAAGTTCGTCGGGGAGCCCGCGCAGTGGGACAAGGCCGAACAGGTCCTCGCCGACTCGCTGAAGAAGCTCGGGCTCGAATACGAGATCGACGCGGGTGGCGGCGCGTTCTACGGCCCGAAGATCGACGTCAAGATCAAGGACAGCCTCGGCCGCTTCTGGCAGTGCTCGACCGTTCAGCTCGACTTCACGCAGCCCGAGCGGTTCGACATGACCTACATCGACAGCGACGGCGAGAAGAAGCGTCCGGTCATGATCCACCGCGCGCTGCTCGGATCCCTCGAGCGGTTCTTCGGGATCCTCGTCGAGCACTACGGCGGGGCGTTCCCGGTCTGGCTCGCACCGGTGCAGGGCGTGCTGCTGGCGGTCGGCGAACGGCACGCCGAAACCGTCGAGCGAATGGCCGCGGAACTGCGCGAACGCGGCTACCGGATCGACGCCGACACCTCCGCCGACAAGATCGGCGCGAAGATCCGACACCATCTGTGGCAGGAGAAGGTCCCGCTCGTCGGCGTCGTCGGCGACCAGGAGGTCGAGGCCGGGACCGTGACGGTCCGGCACCGCAAGGACGGGGATCTCGGCGCGATGTCGGCCAACGCGCTCGCCGATCTGCTTGACCGGATGTCGTCGGAGCGACGATGATGCCGGGGACGGGCCGGACTTCGGATGCTGGCCCGATTCGATCGATCACGTTTCAAAAGAGAGGAAAGCACGTTCTATGAGGAAACCCCTCGATGCGTAG
>JAGQQZ010000430.1 GCA_020425915.1 Planctomycetota bacterium
GACCCGGTCGCGGCGTCGCCGCGGCCGGGCATTTCCCGCTGGGATCGCCGCACCGGCATCGTATCCTCGGGAACTTCTGTGCGGCGCAAGGGGCGTCGCGCGTGTCCCGCCTGCCCGAGAACATCCGACGTGCCCGAGTCGACGCTGATCCTGATCCCCGCGTGCAACGAGGCGGAACGCGTCGGCACGGTGATCCGGGGCATTCTCGACGTGCTCCCCGACGCCGACGTCGTCGTGATCGACGACGGCAGCGTCGACGAGACCGCCAACGCTGCCCGACGCCACGGTGCGAGCGTCCTTCGCCACACGTTCAACCTGGGCTACGGCGCCGCGCTGCAGACCGGATACCACTTCGCGGTCCGCCATCGATACGAGCGCGTCGTCCAGATGGACGCCGACGGCCAACACGACCCGCGCTCCCTCCCGGACCTGCTCGCCGGACTGGATCGCGGGTTCGACCTGGTGATCGGCTCGCGCTACCTGCGCGACAACCCGCCGCCGACCAGCTTCCTCCGCCGCGTCGCATCGCGGATGTTCGCCTGGATCGTGACGACCTGGACCGGCGTTCGGATCACCGACCCGACCTCGGGCTACCAGGCGATGACCGGCCGCGTGCTCGCTGAGGTCGTCCGAGACAGCTTCCCCGAGGACTACCCGGACGCGGACGTGCTGATCGCGCTCCACCGCGCGGGCATCCGCATCACCGAAGCACCGGTCGACATGCATCCCCGCATCGGCGGAGTCAGCATGCACCGCGGCAGTCGGGTCATGTACTACGCTTACAAGATGGCGTTGACGCTGCCGTTGCTGCCGATCCGACGGAGTTCGCCGTTCAGGGAGGGGCGGAAGGCCACGGCCTGACGACGCGATGATCGTTCAAGAACCACAAGCCGAGCTCACGAGTCCCACGGTCGTGGGATCGAACATCCTGCCCGACCACCAGCAGACCGTCGCCATCGTGCTCGCGGCCGTGATCCTCGTCGTCGTTCTGGACCTCGTGCGCAAGCGGAAATTGCGCGAGGAGTACTCGATCCTCTGGATCGTGACCGCCATCGCGCTCCTGGCGATGGCGATCGAGACGGATCTGCTCGTGCTCTTCCAGCGCGCCGTCGGCGCGGTGCTGCCGGTCTCGGCGCTGTTCTTCGGCGCTCTGCTGTTCCTGATGCTCGTCGCCCTGCAGTACTCCGTCCGGCTCTCCAAGCTGACCGCGCGAAACAAGACGCTGTGCCAGAAGTTGGCATTGCTCGAGCGCGACCTCGACACATTGCGCCGCGAGCTCCACGACGAGCTCCCACGACCGCCGGCGAAGTCCGCGGTCGGCGTGCCCGAACGAATCCAAACCTCGAAGACAGAAGCTTCCTGATGAACCTCGAATTCCTGCGCGAGCTCGGCATCGGAGATACCAATCCGGGTGCCTACGACGGCTCGTGGATCACCACCAAGGGCGAGACGGTCACGTCCGCATCTCCAGCCACCGGCAAGGCGATCGGCGCCGTCACGATGAGCGGCACGGCGGAGTACGAACGGGTCATGAACGCGGCCCGCGAGGCACAGCTCCGCTGGCGCGAGCTCCCGGCCCCGATCCGC
>JAGQQZ010000431.1 GCA_020425915.1 Planctomycetota bacterium
CTCGACCAGCGCGAGGTCGGCGCCGGCGTCGTGCGCGACGAGCTTCGCCGGCACGGCCGAGCCGTCGACGGGTTCGACCCAGACGCTGTGGTCGGCCTTGGGCTGGCCCGCGTCGTCGAACGCGACTCCGACGCAACTCCAGTGCGTCAGCACGAGTCCGCTCGGATCGATGATCGCGCCCGAACGCTTGTTCTCTTCGTCCTTGAACCAGTCCTTGCCGAACCGCCCGCCGTCGTTCTCGATCCGGACGTAGACGTGCACGACCGCGCTCTTCTTCGCAGCCACGATGCGCGCGGCCTCGGCAGCCGGTTCGTTCTGGGTCCGCGGCGCCGCAACCAGGCCCGCGAAGACAACAGCCAGGAGGAGTCTCACCATCCGGCGCAGTCTACCGCCGCGCGCGCCGATTGCTGCGCCGTGCGGTCGGTACATGAAGAACGGCCCGAGCCGAGCCCGGGCCGCACTCCGATTGGGGGGTACGCCAAGAACGAAACTCTCCTCCGTCCGTGCGTTTCCAAGGACCTCTTCGGCAGCCGGTGCCGACCGGGTTGAGCCGCGGTCGGAGGTTTCCTCGAGCGCACGCACAGGACGCCGGTCCGTGGGGCCGCGAGCCGCTCGGTGCACGGCCGCAATTCCGTGCGCGCCACGGCACGATTCGCTTACCGTGCCGGGATGGCATCGAAACCGGCACTCGTCACGGGCGGCAGCGGCGGGATCGGCCGAGCCATCGCGCTGGCGCTCGGCGGCGCCGGGCATCCGGTCGCGATCACCGGGCGGAACGAGGTGCGGCTCGCCGCAATCCGGGACGAGATCGAAGAACTCGGGGTCGAAGCCTCCTACATCGTCGCCGACCTTCGCGACCCCGACGCGCCGGAGCAGATCCTCGCCACCGTCGACGAGGAGCTCGGCGAACTGCCGGGCATCCTCGTCAACAACGCCGGCACGGCACCGACCGCGAAGTTCGACCACACCGACGACGCGATGCTCGAGGAGGTGCTCGACCTCCACGTCCGCGCACCGTTCCGGCTGATCCGGTCGTTGCTCCCCCATCTCCGCGTCGAGAACGAAGGCGTTCTCGTGCAGCTCGCCTCGTCGGCCGGGCTGCGCGGCTTCCCGTACACGGCCGCCTACACGGCGGCGAAGCATGCGATGGTCGGCATGACCCGCGCATTGGCGCTCGACATCGTGGGCACGGGACTGCGGACCTACGCGATCTGCCCGGGCTTCGTCGACACCGAGATCACCCGATCGGCGGCCGAGCAGATCGCGAGCCGCGGCAAGCAAACCGTGGAGCAGGCGCTGGCCGCGATGGCGAAGTTCAACCGGATCGGGCGCATGCACACCTCCGACGAGGTCGCCGCGTGCGTCCTGCGGATGTGCCGAGACCTGCCGGCTGGCCATGTCTACGATCTCGACTCGGATCCCCCACGCTTCGTCGACTGATGCATGAGCGCTGACTCCTTCGACTTCCGGTTCGAGCGGCATCCGGACGGTGTCGCCGTCCTGACCTTCGACCGCCAGGACACCCTCAACTCGCTGACGTTCGAGATCTACGGCCAGCTCGAACGGCTGTTCTTCGACCTCGAGCACGACGACTCGGTCAAGGTCGTCGTCATGACCGGCGCCGGCCGCGGATTCTGCAGCGGCGGCAACGTCGAGGACATCATCGCCGAGCTGTTCGAACGCGAACCCGCCGAGACGCTGAAGTTCACGCGCATGACCGGCGCCGTCGTGCGCCACATGCGGCGACTCGGCAAGCCGATCATCGGCGCGATCAACGGCATCGCGGCCGGCGCCGGATCGGTGCTCGGACTGGCCTGTGACCTGCGGATCCTCTCGACCAAGGCCAAGTTCGCGTTCCTGTTCTCGAAGGTCGGTCTGACCGGTGCGGACATGGGAGCCGCCTACCTGCTGCCGCAGATCGTCGGCATGGGCAAGGCGACCGAGCTGCTGCTGTTCGGCGACAAGATCGAGGCGGACGAGTGCCTCCGCATCGGGCTCGCGAACCGCGTCGTCGAACCGGACGCGCTGCTCGACGAAGCGCTCTCGATGGCGCGGACGCTCGCGACGGGACCGATGCTCGCGCACTCGATGACCAAGAAGATGCTCGTCAACGAAGCATCGATGGACCTCGACAGCGCGATCGAGCAGGAGGCGCAGGCGCAGGCGATCCTGCTGCGCTGCCACGACCACCGTGAGTTCTACGAGGCCTGGAAGGCCAAGCGCGAACCGAACTGGGAGGGCCGATGAACGAAGACCTCGTGCTACCCGATTCCGACCTCTCGCCCGAACTCCGCGAGTTCGCGCTGCAGGTCCGCGACTTCGCGCACGCGAAGCTCGCGCCGCACGCGCGCCGCATCGACGAGGAACGGACCTTCCGCGCCGAGTCGGTCGCGGAACTCGCGAACGAGGGGATGCTCGGCGGCACGCTCTCGCCGGACGTCGGCGGCAGCGGCTGGTCTCCTCTCCAACGCGTGGTCGCGCACGAGGAGATCGGCGCGGTGTGCGGCAACACGCGGGGTTTCCTCGCGGTCCACACCGGCCTCGTCGCTTCGACGATCGAACGCTATGGCAACGCGGAGCAGCGCGAACGCTGGCTCGGACCGATGTGCCGCGGTGACTCGATCGGGTGCTTCGGCCTGACCGAGCCCGACGCCGGCAGCGACGTCGCCTCGCTGGCGTGCCATGCCGAGCCGACCGACGACGGATATCGCCTGACCGGCCAGAAGATCTGGATCACGAACGGCGGCATCGCCGACGTCATCCTGCTGTTCGCGACGCTCGACCCGTCGAAGGGCAAGGACGGCATCTCGGCGTTCCTCGTCGAATCCCATCGCAACGGCATCCGCCGGACGCGGATGCCGGGCGTGGATCTCGGCCACCGCGGTTCCGATCACGCACGCATCAAGTTCGACAACGTCGAGATTCCGGGCGACGCGCTCGTCGGCTCACCCGGTCAGGGCTTCGAGATCGCGATGGCGGGGCTGCACGCCGGTCGACTCTCGGTCGCGGCCGGCGCCGTCGGCATCCACCGCGCGGCACTCGCGTGCAGCATCGCATTCGCGAACAAGCGCGAGCAGTTCGGCCGCCCGATCGCGAAGTTCCAGATGGTGCAGGAACGACTCGCCGACATGACCGTCGAGCTGATCGCGTCGCGCCAAATCGTGCATCGATGTGCGCGACGTCGGATGGAGGGGATCGAGACCGCGGGCGACCTCGCCGCGGCGAAGCTCTACTCGACCGAGGCGGCGGCGCGCGCTGCCGACCAGGCGGTGATGTTGCACGGTGGTCGGGGTTACAGCTCGGAGTTCCCGGCGGAGCGATTGCTGCGGGACATCATGGGGCTGCGGATCTACGAGGGGACGACGATGATCCAGAAGGCGATTCTGGGTCGGGCGGTGTTGGGGTAGAGCGGTTGTGTTGCCTGGGCGGGAGCTCGGGTGCGCTCGGGATC
>JAGQQZ010000432.1 GCA_020425915.1 Planctomycetota bacterium
TAGCGCATGCCGCGAACCTCGACCATCTGCAGGACGAAGCGTTCCCGATCGCTGAGCTGGCGGTACGCCGCGAGGTACATCGCGAGGAAGAACCGCAGCGCCGAAACCGCTCGCTCACACGCCTCGACCGACTCCGCACAGGCGAGCGGGTCCCGTCCGCGTTGGTCGGGCTCGAGGGTCAGTAGCTCGAGCGGCCGCAGCTGGACATCGGGGCCGGACTTGCTGCGTCGGAGCTGACGCCGGATCGCGTTGTCGACGATCATCGACGACCACGCCCGGAACGCGCCCGCACGCGCTCCGTCGAACCGATCCGGGTAGCGGTAGACGTTGATGATGACGTCCTGCAGGACCTCGGCCGGGTCGAGCCGTGCACCCAGCGTGTGGATCCGCGCGCGGATCCGACGCGTCAGGAACGGTCGGGCGACCTCGATCACACCCTCGAACACCTCGTCGTCGTGCGTCCGGCGATAGAGATCCATCAGAGCCGTCGTCGCTGCGTCGAGCGCGCGACGACGATCGTCGACCGACACGCCGTATCGCTCGAGTGGGTCGGCATCCCCGAATCGCTCGCACAGGGAACGCGCGAGATCGAGGGCAGAGGTTCGCGGCGGAGGGGTCAGTGCGATCATGACCGGCGGGAAGCGAATCACGGGCCAAGCGGACAAATCTGGGACGAAAACGGTCGTTACCGCACAAGTCACTGCAAGACATTGACTTATGACACCGTCCATCGACGCCATGGACGACCGTGCGAATCCGCACCATTCGGCTGTTGTGGCAAAGCGAACACCACTTGAGCGCAACACCCCGGATTCCCGATGACACCGTCAGTCGAGAGAGAGGATCGACACGACGACTTCCGAAACCACAACGCCGAGTGCGACCAGCACCTCACCCGTGCCGTCGATGTTCGCGATCCATGCCGTACGGCATCGGATCTCGAACACCTGCGAGCTCAACGGTAACCGGGAGGAGCTGATCCGACTCCTGCAACTCGATCCGCCCACCGTGATCCGCTGCCTGCGGATCGCAGGGGCACCGCTGGTCGGTCTCCGGAACGAGATCCTCTCGATCGGCGACCTCGTCGATCGCATGGGCCGCAGTTTCGTCCTTCGCGCACTGCGCGTTCCGACGATCGCCAGTTCCGCCATCCCGACCGCGGTCCGCAACCTGTGGTTGCACTCGATCAGCACCGCCTGGGCCGCGCGGGACCTCGCGAGCACAGACGGCGCGGTCGACCCCGAGCGCGCCTACTTGCTGGGCCTGTTGCGCCAAGCGCCGCAGTGGATCGAACTGTTGCAGGACGCGCGCACCACCGATCGTGAGTTCATTCCGGAGTTGGCGGACTGGAACCTCCCGACCGCCGCCGTGACCCCCGTCTCCGACCGCGCCGAGCTGCTGATGCGCAGCGCCGAGCTGATCGCCGGCCTCGCGGAGTTCCCCGCCCCCGGCGAGGAAGAGGCACTCGACGACGCGCACGTCCTCGAGACGGTGACGAAGGAAGCGCTCATGCAGGCGCACACGCTGCGCCGCTCCATCCATCGGGAGCTCGAGGAGATCGGACTCGACACGACCCTGCTCGACGATGCGCCCGACGAGCCGATCCCCGAGTCCTCGGTGTTCCGCGCCGAGGCGAGCGGTTCGAGCGACGACTTCATCGCGGGCCTGTTGCTCTGCCGCCAGTCGTCGAGCTACCGCGCGATCGTCACGGTGGCGACCTCGGCCGCGTTGCGCTACCTGGACTTCGAGCGCGCGACCTACATCGCGTGGCACCGCAAGACGAACTCGGTGTTCATCAAGTCGAAGGCCGACTTCACGCTCCGCAGGCTGTTCCCGGGTAGGTGCGAACTCTCCGACCGGGAGGCCAGCGCGTTGCTCGAGGCACTCTCGGGCGAACGCCCGACCAGAATCGCACGGAACCCGTCGAGCCGAGGACTGCTCAAGCACCTCGGCGCCGACGAGGCGCTCGTCGTCACCGTCAACCGCGACTTCGAGACGCCGACGTTCCTGGTCCTCGATCGCACGCTGACGCAACGTGCGGTCGACGTCCGGGCCGACGCGACACCCGCCGCGGTGCTGTGCGGTACGGTCGCGATCCTCACCGACAACCTGCTGCTACGCCTGCAGCGGATCCGCGCGCAACAGAGCGCGGTCACCGATCCGCTGACGCGTCTCAACAACCGCGCGGTCGGCATGATCGCGCTCGAGCGCGAGATGATCCGAGCCCGCCGCGAGGAACTCGAGCTGTCGGTACTGATGCTCGACCTCGACGAGTTCAAGCAGCTCAACGACACCTACGGCCACCTCGTCGGAGACCAATCGCTGCGGATGACCGCGAACGTGCTCCGGCGCACTCTGCGTCGCAGTGACGTGCTGTGCCGCTACGGCGGCGAGGAGTTCCTCGTCGTGCTGCCCGCGACGACCGCCGAGGACGCGTCGATCCTCGCCGCGCGCCTCTTCATCGAGGTCGAGAACTCGGGCAGGGAGTATCGCCTGCCCCTGACGGTGTCGATCGGGCTCGCATGCCTGCGAGACTCGGACCGCACCACGGACGACCTCGTCCGCCGCGCGGATCGGGCCCTCTACGCGAGCAAGAACCGGGGTCGCAACCGATTCTCGGTGGACATCGGCTAGCCGCATGAACCTGGCATTCGCCCCCGGAAACCGAATCGAGCCCACTGGACGCGGACGATCCCCGCTCCGTATCCTCTTCGGTCCTTTGAACCGATCCGTCGACTCTTCGCGCGGGAGCGCACGATCCCGATGACCGCTCCCCTGGCGATCCTGACGACCCTCGTCGCCGTCGCGACCGGCGACGAACCGGTTCCGATCGAAGACGACCACCCTCCGTCAATCGCGCTCTGGCTGGCCCTCGCGGCTGCCTTGTCGATCGTGGGCACGCTCGGCTCGATCGCCGCGTCGTCGCTCCTGCTCTACTCGCCGGCCAAGCTCCAGCGGGTGATCGGCGGGCACAGCCCCGACGTGCTTCCGCAGATCTCGCTGCACCGGCAGAGCTACCATACGATCGCGCGGATGCTCTCGATCGTCGGGTTCGTGAGCGCAGGCCTCGTCTGTTGGCAGGCGACGAGCGGACCCCAGCGCGCCGCGACGCTCGCGGTCTTCGCGGTCGTCGCGCTGGTCGGTGGCGGGGTCCTGCCCGGCCGATTCGCCGAACGGCGCGCCGAGGCCGTCGTCCTCTCGTCCCGTGGCACCCTCCACTCGCTGCGCGCGATGCTGCACTTCCCGGTCGTCGTGCCGATCGCGGCGATCGGCGACCTGTTGATGCGGCTGTTCCGGATCCGGCAGATCGAACCGAACGTCACCGAGATCGCCGGCGAGATCCTCGCGGCGGTCGAGGACAAGTCGACCGATTCCGGGCTCGACGAGGAGGAGCGGGAGTGGATCGAGAACATCGTCGAACTCAAGCACACGCACGCGAGCGAGGTCATGACGCCGCGCACCGACGCGATCGCGTTCGAACAGGACCTGCCACTGATCGATGCCGTGCGCCAGGCCTCCGCGGCCGGCTTCTCGCGATTCCCCGTCTACCGCGACACGATCGACAACGTCGTCGGGATGTTCTACGCGAAGGATGCCCTGCCGTTGATCGGTGAGAACGGCAAGGCCACCGACCCCAAGCTGGTCGTCGGCAAGTTCACGCGCGAGCCGCTGTTCGTGCCCGAGACGATCGACGTCGTCGATCTGCTGCGCCACTTCCGCACCTCGCGCGTGCAGATGGCGATCGTGCTCGACGAATACGGCGGCACCGCGGGACTCGTCTCGATCGAGGATGTACTCGAGGAGATCGTCGGCGACATCAGCGACGAGTACGACGCCGAGGACGCGTCGATCAAGATCGTCGAGGCCGGCAAGATCTACGAGGCGGCAGGCCGCTGCCGCGTCGACGAGATCAACGAGCACCTGCCCGTCGCGATCCCCGAAGCCGAGGACTACGAGACGATCGCCGGCTTCGTCTTCACATCGCTGCACCGGATCCCGTCGGTTCACGAATCGGTCGAGGTCGGCGGCCTGCAGTTCGAGGTGCTGGAAGGCGACGAACGTCGGATCCACCGCCTGCGCCTGACGGTGCTCCAGCCGCAGACCAGCGCATGACGGCCGCGGTCGTTCGATGAAGCTCCACGGGATCGTCTGGAAGCGATCCGACTTCCGAGAATCCAGCCGCGTCGTCACGCTGATCACCCGCGAGCAGGGACGGATTCGCGCGCTCTCGAAGGGCGCCCACCGCCCGAACAGCGCCGTGCTCGGCAAGCTCGATCTCTTCAATCGGGTCGAGGTCACGCTCTCGGGGCGCGGCATGCCGATCCTGGGCCGCACGGTCCTGATCCGTGAGCCTCGGCGCCTGCGCGAACCCCGGCGGTTCCTGGTCGCCCAGCACCTCGCCGAGCTGTTCGATCGCACGGTGCTCGACGGTCGTGCCGACCCCGAGCAGTTCGACCTGCTCGACGGCGGGCTGACCCTCGTCGAGTTGGCGCCACTCGAGCAGCTCGCGACGATCGTCACGGGCGTCGAGGTCCGGCTACTGGCGTCGCTCGGGGTCTTGTCGTCGTTGGACCACTGCGCGCAGTGTGGGCGCAAGATCGAGAGTTCGGCCCACATCGAAGACGGCGGCGGCGTGTTCTGCGGGCATCACGCCTCGCCGCAGAGCAGCCGCGTACGGTTGGAGACCCTCCGATGGCTCGACCGCCTCGTGCACACCCCGGGTCGGCAGTGGACGAAACTCGAGCCACCATCGGACCAGAATTCGGCTCTCGGGGTCCTGTCGCGATGGATGACCGCGGCGCTCGAGGTCAGGCTGGCTGCACGCGAACCTGCGCTGCGCGCCTGTCGGGGTCGCGCGGCGTCGGTTTGAAGCGTGGCGCGAGGGCGTGCGATCGCCTTCAATACGGCGCATGCGCCCGACCCCGCGCCGCCTGACCATCGCGCTACTGCCCGCGTTCGTCGCGTGCAGCACACCTCCCGTCCCGATCCCCGACGACCCGCGTCAGGCGCTCGATCTCGCGCAGGCGTTCCTGGAGCGTGACGAACCGAACACGACGATCGGGATCCTCGACGCGCTCGACGAGGACGTGATGACCAACGACGAGCGCGCGCGAGCGGAGGCGCTTCGGATCCAGGCGCTGTATCGGACCAAGGATTACTGGGAGGCATTCCGCGTCGCCCGAGGGTTCGTCGAGCAGCACCGGTTCAGCGAACTCGCCGGCACGATCGAGGAGTTCGAGTTCCGGACCGGGCGGGCGTTGATCCAGGACGACGACGACGACGGCGTGACCGTCCTGCAACACTTCGTCGAGCGCTTCCCCGCCAGCACCTACGCGGCGGAGGCATACAAGCTCCTCGGCGAGTTCGCGTTCGCCGAGGAGGACTACGCGATCGCCGAGGTCCGGTTCTCGGACCTGCTGAGATCGCATCCGACGAGCGAGTGGGCGGCGTTCGCGCGCTTCCGACTCGCGATCACCGCGTTCCTCCGCGTGCGCGGCCCCGAGTACGACTTCGCGCAGATGACCCTGGCTCGGAACGAACTACGGGACTATCTCGCGCTCGACCCCGAACGTCCGGAGTTCCGCCGCGAGGCGCAGCAAGCGCTCGCGAAGACCGAGGCGTGGTTGGCGCGACGCCACCTGATCATCGCCGACTTCTATCGGACCGTCGGTAGCGCGGCCGGGGAGCGCATGCACCTCCGCCGCGCCAGCGAGAGCTTCCCCGGCACACCCGCCGGCCAGACCGCCGCGACTCGCCTGGGTCGACTCGGCCCGGAGGCCACGCCGTGACGCGCCCCACGATCGTCATGCTGATCGGCGTCCTGCTGGGCGGATGCGGCTACACGTTCGGCGTCGACGAGTTCGGCGCGGGCGTGCGCACGGTCGCGATCGAGATCGTCGAGAACCGCACGTTCTGGCAGGGATACGAGGTGCCGCTGACCCGGGCGCTCCACCGCTCGTTGGCCCGTCACACCGACCTGCGGCCGACGTCGTCGACCCGCGCCGATGCGACCCTCCGCGTCGCCGTCGCCAGCATCGAGGGCCGCGCGCTCGTCCGCGGTGGCGTCGCGCCGCTGCGCGAGGGCGCCGTCGACGTGACGATCGAGGCCGAACTCGTGGACGCGAGTGGCCACGTGCTGCGCCAGCGCACGGTGCTGGACCGCGCCGAATTCCGCATCCCAGTTGGCGAATCGGACGATTCTGCCCGCCTCGAGGCTGTTTCGGACCTGGCCAGAAAGATCGTGCTTGCCCTGGAAGGCGAGTTCTGACGAACTACAGAAAGCGCACCTCCGCGGCGATTCGTAGCACGGACATCCGCGACGACGCCTCGAACCCCGACCCCGAGCATCCATGACCGAACAGCCCGACTCCAACCGCCCCCAGCAGAACGGCCAGCCCGAGGGCACGACCGCCAAGCGACCGCGGGGCCTCGGTGGGGTCCTCCTGATCATGGGGCTGATGCTGCTCCTGTTCATCATGATCTCGCGATCGGGGATGGAGCAGGAGAAGTCGCGCTACGACCTGTATCGCCACCTGTTCAACGGTGAGATCGTCAAGACCAACTGGTCCGACGGACGCGTCATCGCCGACATCGCGCCCGCCGACGACCCGCGCAAGCTCGAGCGGATCTCGGTCGTCGTCGACCAGGTCATCGAGGACGATCGTCAGCTGATCGCCGACCTCAAGGTCCGCACGCTCGACGAGCGGTTCGATCGGGACGGGGGTCTCGCGGAGTTCGCGACGCTGTGGGACTCCGGCAAGTTGCTCCCGACCCGAGCCTACTGGGTCTCCGACCTACCCGGCAAGAACCGCGGCCAGGCGCCGTCGCCGACCGACACCACGCCGGTTCGCCCGGTCTACAACATGTCGGTCATCGCCGTCGAGGACGGCGCCGAGAGCTGGTACCGCCTGCGCCAGGACTCGAACGCGAATCCGACGGTCACGCTGCAGGAGATCCGACAACGGCTCGCGAAGGCCGACGTTCCGATCGTCGACCGCGCGTTGTCGCGCGACAGCAAGTCGCTGGTCGTCGAGAAGCCGAACACAGCACTGATCTACTTCCTCGGCACGATCGGCCCCTACATCCTGCTGATCCTGCTGATCTGGTTCTTCGTGATCCGGCAGATGCGCGCCCCGGGCGGCTCGGGCGGGGTGCTGTCGTTCGGGCGCAGTCGTGCCGCGCTCTACACGAAGGAGAACCGGACCAACGTGA
>JAGQQZ010000433.1 GCA_020425915.1 Planctomycetota bacterium
AGCGCTTGCGCGTCGGCGCCGGCCCGTCGTTGAAGACGTGCCCGAGGTGCGCCCCACTCCGAGCATCCAACACCTCGACGCGCTCCATGCCATGCGAACGATCCACGCGCTCGACGATGTGCTCGGGATCGATCGGCTTCGTGAACGAAGGCCACCCGGTCCCCGAGTCGAACTTGTCCTCGCTCGAGAACAGCGGCAGTCCACCGCACACGCTCACGTAGACGCCCTTCTCGTGGTTGTCCCAGTACTCACCGGTGAAGGCGCGCTCCGTACCCGCTTCGCGGGTGACGTGGTACTGCTCCGCAGTCAAGTCCTCGCGCCACTCGGCGTCGGTCGTCGTCAGCGGAGTCAGGTCGTAGCCGGAATCGGAGAGGTGATCGGTCATCGGTCGTTCGGAACGTGCGGAATCGGGCGTCGGCCCGTCGGAGCGCATCTCGTCGCCACTGCAGCAACCGAGCAGCGCGACTCCGACCGAGGCCAGCACCACACGCAATCGGATCGTGTTCATCGAGGCGGTTCCACGACGCCGCGGCGCGGCGGTTCCAGGATCACTGCGCCTCGGTCAGTTCTGCCGCGATCCGGTCGGCGTCGTAGATCTTCGTCAACGCCTCCAGGATGGCGTGGACGTGGACGCAGACCGATCGGCCGGTGTCGTCGTCGAACACGAATTCGTTCGGTAACGATTCGATGTTGCCGTCGAACAGCAGCCCCACGATCTCGCGCTGCTGGTTGATGACCGGGCTGCCGGAGTTGCCGCCCGTGGAGTCCACGGTGGCGACGAAGTCGACCGACTTCTGCATGTCGATGTCGCCCATCCGCTCCTTCCAGATCGCCGGCAGGTCGAACGGGTGGTGATCGTCGAACTCGGCGTTGTGACCGTAGAGGCCGTAGAAGCTCGTGCGCCACGGCGCGAGCGTGCCGTTGTACTCGTAGCCCTTCACGCGGCCGTCGCTGAACCGCAACGTGAAGGTCGCATCCGGGCTGACCGCATCGCCGTAGGCGTCGAACAGCGCGAGCCCGATCTTCGAACCGAGCACGGCCGCACGCGCATCGAGGCGCTCGGCCGCGGCCTGGTTGGCCTCGATCTTCGGCGCCAGCAGGCGGGCGACGCGGATCGCGGGATCGTCGCTCGCCTCGACTGCCGAGATGCCGCCGGCGAGCAGCGACGCGACGAAGTCACCGTCCTCGACGCGACTCGAACGCAACCACTCTTCGCCCTGCTCCGGCGTGCGGCCGCCGAGGACGAGGCGGATGTAGGGATCGTTCGCGGGCAACCAGCGCGCCGCGCGCACCAGGTGGTCGGTCACGAACTCGGCCGTGACGAGCCCCATCCGCACCGGCATGTGCTGCGCGAACGCGGCCATGTCCCCGGCCTCGGGGTTGCCAGCCGACGCCGCGCGAACCGCGCGCACGATCGCGAGCGCCTTCTCGACGTGCGGCGAACCGCCGCCGGTCTGGAAGTTCAGCGGCGCGTCGAGCGCGGTCTGGGCCGCCGCCACCTCGGCGAGCTCGTCCCAGAGGTGACCGTACTTCTCCTCGAGCTTCGGATCGTCGGCGATCCGCTGCCGGAACGCCCGCTCGGCCGCCTCCTTGCGTTGCATCAGGTCGCCGTCGCGCAGTCCGCCGAGCTCGCCGCGATAGGCCTTCTGACCGTTCTGCCACGACAGGATCGTCGTGCGGACGCGCTTCTCGAGCTGCGGCGCCCGCTCGACCAAGCCCTGCAGGATCGCGATGCGGTTGTCGAGCATCTCGAGGATCCGCGCGTGCACCGCGTCGCGCTCGTAGTCGAACTGCGCCTTCGTCAGCAGGCGGCTCGTGCTGCCTGGGTTGCCGGTCACGAACACGAGTTCGCCCTCCTGCGGGCCGACCTGGCTCCAGCGGAAGTACTGCTGCGCCGTGTCCGCCGGCTCGCCGTCCTCGTAGGCGCGCACGAAACCGAAGTCGATGCCGTAGCGCGGATAGGTGAAGTTGTCGGGATCGCCACCGAAGTGCGCCGTCTGCAGGTGCGGCGCCATCACGAGGCGGATGTCGTCGTAGATCTTGTAGAGGTAGAGCTGGTAGCGCGCGCCTTGGAACAGCTGGACGACCTGCGCGGTCAGGTTCTCGCTCGCCGACTCGGCGGCCGCGAGGATCTTGGCCTCGTTCTCCTTGCGCTTCTTCTCGACCGCCTCGTCGTCGTCGCCGTCGGTGACGCCCTCGTTGATCTCCGCCGTCACATCGCGCATCGAGACGAGCTGCTGCACGGTCAGGTCGGGCACCTGCACCTCGTCCTCGAGCGCTGCTGCGACGAAGCCGTCCGCGAGCCAGTCCGCCGCGCCCTGCACCTTCGTGATGTCGCCGCGCAGGCAGTGGTGGTTCGTCATGATCAGGCCCTTGGGCGAGACGAACGATGCCGAGCAACCCTGGCCGTAGCGCAGCGACGCGAGCCGCACCGTGTCGAGCCACTCCTGCGTCGGCTTGAAACCGTACTCCGCCTCGAGGTACGCGAGCGGCGGGTTCTCGAACGTCCACATCCGGCCGAGCTCGCCGTGCTCCTGGGCAGGAACGACGGAAGCGAAGGCCAGCGAACACAACAGCAGGCTCAGGGGTCGGTGCATCATGGCCGACATGATGCCGCCCGCACCGGTCGCGCGCGAGGCTTCTGCGCTCAGCTGGCGCGGATCATCGTCAGGAACTCGCGCCGGGTCTTCGCGCTCTTCCGGAACGCCCCGGTCATCCGGCTCGTCACCGTGACGCAGTCCGATTTGCGGACGCCGCGCGCCGACATGCACTGGTGCACGGCCTCGATCACGACCGCGACGCCCTTCGGCTTGAGGACCCGGTCGAGCGAATCCGCGATCTGGGCCGTCAGCTTCTCCTGGATCTGCAACCGCTTCGCGTAGACGTCGACGAGGCGGGCGATCTTGCTGAGACCGACGACGCGCTTGTCGGGCAGGTAGGCGACGTGCGCCTTGCCGATGAACGGCACGAGATGGTGCTCGCAGTGCGACTCGAGTTGGATGTCGCGCAGCGTGACCATCTCGTCGTAGCCGCCGACGTCCTGGAACGTCTTCTCGAGGATCTCCTCAGGCTCCTGCGTGTAGCCGCTGAAGAACTCCTCGTAGGCGCGCACGACGCGCGCCGGCGTCTCGTGCAGGCCCTCGCGATCCGGGTCGTCCCCGGCCCAGGCGATCAGGGTCCTGACCGCGGCCTCGGCTTCGGCGCGCGTCGGCCTCTCGCTGCTCGACTTGCGCCGCTTGGCGCGCGTCTTCGCGCTCTTGCGTTCGATCCGTTCGGGTTCGGTGTCGGTCATGGGTGCGTCAGGAGAGTCGGCAGACTCTAGGACGAGCACGCCCGGCTCGCCCGAACTTTCGACGTGTCGCGATCCCGCCACGCGCATCCCCGACGTCCGGATATGCTCGAAGTCGCCATGGCAAGAGCGGTTCTGATCCTCGCACTCGCGACCCTCGCCGCGTGCTCGAACCTCCACGAGGTCGATCCCGGGGCCTACTACCGGTGTGGCCAACTCGACGCCGACGGGTTCCGTCAGGTCATCCGCGACCACGGCATCCGCACGGTCGTGCGCCTCCGCGGCGGCGCGGTCGGCGAACCGGAGTACGACGCGGCCCACACCCCGGCCGAGGAAGCGGGCGCCGCCTTCGTCCACATCCAGATGTCGGCGCTGTCGCTGCCGTCGCGCGAGACGCTGTTGCGGATCTGGGAGACGTTCGACACCGCCGAGCGACCGCTGCTCGTCCACTGCAAGGCGGGAGCGGATCGCACCGGCCTCGCGAGCGCGATCTACGTGCTGCACGAGACCGGCGACCTGCGGAAGGCGCGCGAGCAACTGCACGTGCTCCCCTACCTG
>JAGQQZ010000434.1 GCA_020425915.1 Planctomycetota bacterium
CAAGCGCTCGGCGAGGTCCGGGCCGATGACCGCTGCCTCCGGCCAGTCCAGACGGTCCGCCAGATACGCCGCCAACGCCGCCGTCGGATCGGTGTCGCGAAGTTCGCGGTAGTGCCTGCGTGCGCTCGCCGCGCGGCGACCGCGCACGTCGGCACGCCGACGGCGTCGCGCGCGCCAGAACGCCGCGAAGGCGAGGCTTATGGCCCACGGCAAGAGCACCCATGCGGCCGACCGCCCGGGCCCGGGCGTCGCTTCGAGCGGCACCGGATCGGATGCCTCGATCGGCTTCATGTCGTAGATGTCGTCGACACCCACGACGACCGACGCTTCCTCGTCGCCCGGCAACGCCGCGAGTCCTCCGCCCTCGGCGGGCGGGTCGACGACGATCGGGATCGAATCGGTGTGGACCGTGATGTAGCGCTCGCCTCCTGGTGTCGTGTCGAAGTAGCTCCAGGTCACCGACGGGAGCTCCGTGACGTCATCCCGCAGTGGGGTCAGGTCGTATTCGACCACGACGGAGTCCTTGCCACGGTTGTCGTTCCGGCCGAGGAGGTGGAGCCCGTCGAGTTCGCCGAGCGCCGGGGGTTCGAGGAACTCCGTGTTGCCCTTGCCGACGACCTTCAGGGTCAACTTGACGCTGTCGCCGACGCGCACGTGGTGCTTGTCGGCCGCGGCTTCGAGCTGGAACCGTCCGACCGCGTTGCCGAAGCCCGCGGGTCGTCCCTCCTCCGGCAGCGGCAGGACCTCGACGGTCAACGGTTCGCCGTAGACGAACACGCTCTTGGCGCGACGCGCATCGAACGGGCTGCGCGGACCGCCGAACTCGAACTTCATCGTCGAGTCCCCGATCTCGAACGTCCCGGGACGAGTCGGCATCAGGGTGCGGGTGAACGTGAACCGGTGATAGGTCAGCGCGCCCCGCACGTAGTTCGGGGTGTACGCAGCCTCGGCGGCGACGTTGTTGAAACCGAGCTGGACCTTGCTGCCGCCCGCGACCCCGTCGGCGCCTTCGACGCTGACCATGCCTTCGGGCGATTCGAACCACGGCTGCTCGACGAACACGTGGACGAGGCCTCGGGTCTGGTCGGGCGTCGTGCGCGCGTCGACGCCGACGTCGAACACGAACTGCACCGGCTCGCCGACGTAGACACGATCGGGGATCGCCGTCAGCTCGAGGAAACCGCGGCTCGCGTTCGCCACGGACTTCTCGCAGTCGAGCACGAGCTTCTGGACGACCTGTTCACGGGATCCGGTATCGAAACGGAACGAAGGAATCTCGAAGTGTCCGACGCGCCGCGGCCGCAGCCGCAGCACCCAGCGCAGCGTTCGCCCAGCGGTGCGACGACCGTTGATCACGCGAGCCCAACTGCTCTCCTGCGGCCCGTCGAGGCGCATCGTCAACCCGGGAACCTGGGGCACCTTCAACTCACCGGGTTGACCCGAGCCATTCTCGATCACGAACTCCACGACCGATTCGTCACCGAGCGCGACGAGCGCCGGCTTGGGGCCGACGACTTCGAGCGTCTCTTGCGCGTGCACACCCCACGAGCAGGCGAGTCCCACGAGGAATCCCAGCACCCGTCGGACCATCGAGCTCACCAGTCTCGCTCCACGGGCTTGCGCTTGCGCTTGTAGGCCTCACGGATCCTGGCCTGTTGGTCCTCCAGCTCCTGCAATCGGCGCAGCAACCGCTTGGCCTCCTCCTCGGAGAGTTCGCGCGGCCTGCCCCGAGTCTCCGGCTGCTCCGACGGGTTCGTCGGCTGCTCTGCCTGCTGCTCCTGAGATTCTGACTCCTTCGCAGCGGACGGGTCCTTCGGTGGCTCCTGCTCGTCGCCGGCCTCGGACTCGGAAGGGCGAGGCTCCGACGACTCCTGCTCGTCGGCTCCGGGTTGCGGTTCCGGCTGCGACTGTTGCTGTTCCTCCGATTCGTCGGTCGGATCGCCTTGCTGCGACTTCTCGTCCTCGTTCGACTGTCCGGATTGCTGATCGTCCTTCGACTCGCTCTCCGAGGACGGATCCTCGGGCTTCTGGTCAGTCGACGGTTCGTCCTTCGACTGCTGGTCCTTCGAGTCCTCTTGCTGGGACTCGTCCTGCTTGGATTCGTCTTCGGAACTCTGGTCTTGTTGCTGATCCTGCTGTTGCTGTTGCTGCTCCTCGATCTTCTTCTCGATCTCGGCGATGAGTCGCAAGGCGCGCTCGAGGTTTCGGACGAGCGGCGCCCTCTCCTCGCGCGACGCGGACGCCGCGCCGTGCGCGAAGCAGACCTTCGACTGGCGGGCCAACTCGAGCGCGTGCTGCAGATCGGACTCCGTCGCCGCCCGGGCAGCCTCGAATCGCAGGTTGCCGACCAGCCCGTCACGCAGTGGTCGCAGCCGCCCCTTCGACATCGCGGCAGCTTTCTCCGCAGCCGTTTCGGCCCCGTCCGCATCACCGCTCTTCCAGCGGGCGAGTGCGAGGTTGTATGCCAACTCCGCGTCGTCCGGATGCTGCTCGAGGCGAGCGGCGAACTCCTCGGCCGCACCCTCGAAGTCCCCGGTTTCGAACGCCGCGCGGGGATCGAGCTTCGCCAGCGGTTCCTGAGCCGAGACGAGCTGCGCGCAGCACAACAGGCATGTTCCGATCAGCAGCACCTTCATCGCCGCGACCCCTTCGCCAACACCATCTCGAGCAGGAGCACCAACACGGCGGGCAACAGGATCCACTGGAATCGCGTCTTGTGGACGACGTCCTCTCCGGCGTCGTACGCCCGCTTCACCATCGGATCCAGCCGCTTGTGCTTCAACTCGACGACGGGGAGCGGAACGACGTCCGCACGCAGGAACTCCCCACCGGTCACGGCGGTCATCGCCTCGAGTCCGTCGGGGTCCAACGCCGAGACCACCTCGTCGCCATCGCGACTCTGCAGGAAGGACTCGTTGCCGTCCTCGTCGACCGTGATCTTGCTGCCACGCGTCGAACCGTAGCCGATCGCGTGCACGACGACGCCCGAGTCGGCCGCTTCCTTCGCAGCTTGTTTGCCGGCACCGGTCAGGTCCTCGCCATCGGTCAGCATGACGAACACCGTGGTCTGCGCCGAGTCCTTCTCGACGAGTTCGAGGCCCTCACGGATCGCCGCCGCCAGGTCGGTCCCTCCGAGTCGAACGGTGTCGGTGTCGACTCGCTCGACGAGTTCCCGGAACGCATCGAGATCGTGCGTCAACGGGACGACCAGCCGTGCCTTGCCGGCGAATGCGACGAGTGCCACACGATCTCCGCCGACCAAGAGCGGCAACGCGCTGAACACGTCGCGCTTGGCGCGCTCGAGCCGGTTCGGATCGATGTCTCGGGCGAGCATCGAACGAGACGTGTCGAGGCAGAAGACGAGATCGAGCCCGCGCCGCGAGACCGCGATGGTCTCTTGACCGAGACGCGGGTTCATCCATGTGAGGAAACCGAGCACGAGGAAGACGGTCAGTCGCGTCGCACGCGCGCCGGCACCCGCGACATGTTCGCGCAATTCGGCGCCGTAGCGCGCCAGCGCGCGCCGACGTCGTCGGATCGATCCCCAGAGGAGCAGCCAGAAGACCGGCGCCAACAGGAGGTACGGCCACGCGTGGCCGTGCTCGAACGTCATGCCGTTCATGGCACCTCCCGGATCCAGAGGAACTCGAGTAGCAGTCCAGCCGCGAACAGACATCCCGCGAGCAACAGCGGGATCGCGAACCAGTCGGCGGTGCGGTAGCGGGGGTCTTCGAGCTCGCGCTTCTCGAGCCCGTCGATCTCCGCGTAGACCTTCTCGAGGTCCTCGGACGACTTGGCGCGATAGAACTGGCCACCGGTCTTCGACGCGATGAACTGCAGCGTGGAGAAATCGGGCTCGATGATGCCACCGAACGGGTGCCGCACGCCGCGCCCGAGTCCGATCGTGTAGGCCCGCACGCCCGCGTCGGCAGCGAGTTTCGCCGCCTCCTCCGGATCGATCGCGAGATCACCGAGATAC
>JAGQQZ010000435.1 GCA_020425915.1 Planctomycetota bacterium
AGCTCGCCCCAGTCGCCGTCGAACCGCTGGCGACTCAGAAACGCCTCGACGAAGACGTCCTGGGCCAGCTCGTGCGCGACGGCCGGACCGTTGCCCTGGCCGGCGAAGAAGCCGATCAGCGGCCCGCGAAACCGATCCTGGAGTGCATCGAGGTCCATCCGCTGCCTGTTGTCAGCAGCAGAGGACACCCCACGCGAGAAAGCGAGAAAATCGCCTCAGCGGCGCAGCTTGCGCAGATCCGCGACCGGGGATTCGGGGCCGACCTCGATCACGTAGTCGGGATCGCCGGCCGCTTCGGGGATCGAGCGTCGCGCGATCTCGCGCACGGCGCCGTTGCCGTAGAGCACGAGCACCGAACCGTCGGAGTAGGCGTTGCCCTGCTCGTTGTCGGTCGCCATCAGCGGCTCGTGGCCGTTGGTGAACATCCGCGGCGTGTAGTGCTCGGCCGCCCGCCCCGCGAAGTCGGTGCACTCCGAGTCGATCTCGTCATAGCTCGTCGCCACCAGCCGCGTGTCGCCGGACAGCATCTCCCGCAGCCGCGGCGACAGGCTGTTCGCGTGGAAGAACGACTCGAGCTCCTCCGGCGTGCGCTGCATCTTCCCCGCGACCCAGGGATAGTAGACGAACTTCGCGCCACCCTCCTCGGGCAGCGCTTCCCCGTCGCGGTAGGTCTCGAGCAGGCGACCGTAGTGCTGCATGAGCTGGAGCTTGTCGATGCCCTTGTCGGCCTTCTCGATCCCGCTGCCGAGCGACGTCATCAACGCCGCGCCGAGCAACGCGAGAATGCCGAACACGATGAGCATCTCGATCAGGGTGAATCCGTGGTTTCGCATCGTGGCGTCCTCGCGAGCGAGAACCCCGGCCGACGGATCCCGTCACCGAGCAAGGCGGATCACCCGGACTCGATCCGGTGATCCAGACTCAGAGTCCCAGCTGGGATCCGTTCAGTTGCAGCGGTCCGCCCATCCACAGCAGGCGACCGCCCGGGCAGCCCGACACCATGCCGGCGAGCGCTCCGTCGCCGGTGACGAAGTTCCCGTTCGGATCGTCGACCCGGACGGAGTCGAACTCGATCCAGTAGGGCTCGGTGAAGCCGACTCCGATGCACAGCAGGTCGAGTTCCTGAGGGTCGTTCATCGTCAGGCCCAGGAACGCATCCGTGAAGATCAGCGAGAGCACCGACGCGCGAACATCGAACCAGCAACGGAACGCGATCGATCCGGACAGCGGCACTTCGTTGTCGTTCCACGCCGATACGACGACGGTGTTGATGTGGCTCGGACCACCGGTCAGATTGACGAGCGCGATCGACGGGTTGATCAGGCCCAACCCCTGGTCGAGGGAGAGCCAGTCGCGCAGGGCCTCGTATTCGATCCCGTCGAAGTCCTGGCGACCGTTCGCGTTCAGATCGGTGGCCGCCTGATCGGCGAGCGGCGATCGGAACGGAATGGCGTTCAGCGAGTAGGTGAGATTGCTCGCACCATCGATGTGCACGATGGAGCCCATCAGGTAGTTGAACGACCAATCCCGATTGAAGAACCCCGGGCTCTGCGCCGACAGGACCAGGTATCCCTCACCGCCGCCGGGAGGGATCGGGTCGCTGCAGGCCATCGAGACGGAGAGGTTGTCGGTCGGGGTCAGGAACTCGACTCGGTCGAAGACCGTGCAACCGATCGGGTTGAACGGATCGCCCGGATTCGGCTGCACGTTGTGCCAGTAGAAGTGGACGTTGGTGCTGCCGCCGAGCGAGGTCGGCGTGGCCGGAGTCCGGTTCGTGTTCGTCACGCTGATGATCGAGATCGTCGATGCGTTCGTGCGGATGACAGGGAACAGCAAGAGGCTGGCGGGTTCGGGCATCTGCGCGAACGCGGTCGATGCGAACAGAGCCGTGGCCAGAGCGAAGGTGAGCGATTGGGGGTTCATGGTGTGGGTCCTCTGACGCCGCAGTGTACGGCGGCGTCAGACCAGAACCTACGGCGACCGGGTTCGGCAAGGAGCGTGGAATCGGTCTGCCGTCATGGACGAGGTCCGCGCGAACGAGGACCTCGAGCCCGTACCGCTCGCGTGGCTAGAAGGGGACCTTCACGTTGCCGTTGGGGAACGAGCCGTTCAACTGAAGCGGTCCATCCATCCAGTACACCCGACCACCCGGGCAACCCGAGACCATGCCGGCGAGCGCGCCGTCGTTCGAGACGATGTTGCCAGCCGGGTCTTCGACGCGGATCGAGTCGAAACGGATCCAGTAGGGCTCGGTGAAGCTGGACCCGATGCACAGCAGGTCCAGCTCCGACGGATCGTTGGGCGTCGTGACCAGGAACGCATCGGTGAAGATCGGCGAGATCGTCGACGCGCGTTCGTCGAACCAGCACGTGAACGTCTTGACCACGGACAGCGGGAACTCGTTGTCGTTCCATGCGACGATCGAGACCGTGTTCTTGTCGTTCGGGCCGCCGGTCAAGTTCACGAGGTTGATCGACGGGTTGATGAGTCCGAGCGCGTGATCGAGGATCACGTAGTCGCGCACCGACTCGTACTCGACGCCGTCCAGGTCCGAGCGACCGTTCTGGTTGACGTCCGTCGGCGTCTGGAAGTCGAGCAGTGACCGGAACGGGATCGCGTTGGTCGAGAACGTGAGGTTCGTCGCTCCGTCGATGTGGATGATCGACCCCGCCAAGTGGTTGAACGACCAGTCTTGGTTGAAGAAGTTCGGGTTCTGCGCCGTCACGACGAGGTAGCCCTCGGCCGAGAACATCGCCGTGTGGCACAGCATCGAGACCGACACCGTGTCCGCGGGCGTCAGGAACTCGCGCCGGTCGAACTGCGTGCAGCCGAGCGGATTGAACGGATCGCCGGGGTTCGGGATCGTCGTGTTGTAGACGAAGCGCACGTTCGTCGAAGCGCCGGGATTCGGGTTCGTGTTCGTGACGCTGATGATCGAGATCGTCGACTGGTCCGAACGGACGACCGGGTAGAGCAACAGACTCGCGGGCTCCGGCATCTGCGCGAACGCGGCGGACGCGAACAGAGTCGTGGCGAGAGCGATGGTGAGCGATTGGGTTTTCATGGTGTGGTTTCTCCGACTTCGCAGCGTAGTCGCGCGTCGACGTCCATCCCACGACCGACCCGGATTCGTCTGCGTATGGAAACGGTGAACCGTCAGAGCCGGACCCAACCCGACGCCTCGCGAATGCCCCAGTCGTGATGGACGATCGTCCCATCGTCTGCTCGCAACCGGGCTTCGATCCACGGAATGCCGTCGTCATCGATCCGCCGCACGCGCGACGGCCGCCCGCGATCGATCAGCGCCTGCAGGAACTCGCGACTCTCGTCGTGCACGAAATAGCCTGGCGCGGACCACTCGTCCGGGAGCGCGACGAAGCGGATTCGGTCGCCGACACGGAGCTGTCGCGGGTCGGGCATGGGATGTGGAACCTCGCTATGAGTTCGTGGGATCCGCACTCGGAGTCGGCGTCTCGTACCACATCGCTCGGATCGCCTCGCGGAACGCGTACCGCATCCAGAGGAAGAACGCGACCAACCCGGTCACACCTCCGACTTCCTCGGTCCACTTGGCGGTTCGATCGGCGAACAGCCCGAGCAAGCCCTGCAGCCCGAGTCCGAGCGCCGTCCCGAGCACGAGCCAACCGAGGATTGCCACGGCGAGGAACCGCCACCAGGCTCGGCGCACGAGCCGCTTCTGCTCTTCCGTCATCGTCCGCTCACTTCGACTGGCTCACGGAGTCAGCCTAGCGAGCGGACGCAAGACGTGCCACGTCAGCGAATCACGCCGCCGACCACCGGCGCGCTCGCCACCGGCAACGACGTCCCGCCGAACACGTGGAACCAAACCGCGATGTCGCGCACGACCGGGTCGTTCGGCAAGCGGATCGGCATCGTGGCGGCACCCGCGACGGTCGACGAGGCGTAGAGCTGGATCCACAGGCTGCCCGGGCTACCCCACCACAGCGGCTGTGCCGAGATCGGGAACTCCCACCGCTCGAGGGTGAGGCTCATGACGATCGCGAACGGCATCGTCGCTGTGGGCGCGAGGATCGAGAGATCGGTTCGGGTCCCGACCACGAGCGGTCCGTCCAGCCACGCGCCGATCAGCGAAGCGTCGACGACGACGTCGCCGAACGTCGCACTGCCGTCCGGCGTCCCGGTCCCCGGGATCAGCGTCGACCGCGCGACCTCGATGTGACCGATACCCGTCGCGTGCAGGGCGTTGCCGCCCGGATGGGTTCCGGCGTTTCCGCCGCGAACCGTCGAGTCCGACACCCACACGCGAGAGCCCGCCGCCCAGATGCCCTTGCCGGGCAGCGCGTAGCCGAGCGGCGAGGGGACCGGATCACCGCCGTCGCCGGCGTTGACCGTGCAACCACTGAGTTGCAGGGAGGTCCCTTCGTAGAGCATGAGGATGCCGTCGAAGCCGTCCTGGCAAGCACCCCAGGGATCGCAGCCTCCGTCGCCCCCGTCGAAGCGGCAGTCGACGGCCGAGACGTGCGAGAGCCCGGTCGCCCTCAGGCCCGGTCCGCCGCCGCCCCCGCCGCTGAAACGGCATCCGATGGCGACGACGTGCGCCGTTCCCTCGACGCGCAACGCGCCCAAGCCCGTCTGGGCAGGTTGGGCCATCGTCACGATGACGTCCTCGAGGAAAACCGTGCCGCTCGTGACCTTGATCCACGCGTTGTCGTAACGCGCGAGAGCCGGCGGCGTGAAGCGCAGCCCGACGATCCGCAGCACACCTCCCTCGGGGGCGAGCGTCGTGCCGACGTACTGCCCGACCGTCACGTCGGCGTCCCCACGGATCGTCAGCGGCTTGGTGGTCTGGAAGTGACCGACCGTTCCGGTCACGTCGATGATGTCACCCGGCGCAGCGAGCTGCAGCGCATTCTGGAAGCTCGCGTCGTCGTTTGCGGTCCAGACGGTCTGCGCCGGTAGCACCGCGGACAACAGGAGAATCGTCAAGATGGAGACTCTGTGCATCGGTTCACTCCTGGGCGTTTCTGCCGACGAAGACCGCCGGACCGTCCCCTCGAAGGCCGAACCGTCGACCGCGGGGACGAAGACTCCCCGCGAACCGAGGGCGTCATTCGTGGACGTACGCCCAGCCCCCGACCCGTTGCACCCAGCCGTCGTACATCTTCTTGGGGTATTTCTCGTCGTTCCAATAGACGAACAGGTCCTGGTCGA
>JAGQQZ010000037.1 GCA_020425915.1 Planctomycetota bacterium
CCCATCGCGTCGGTCGCCCTGCGGGCGAGCGACCGACGCGATGGGTGACGGGGCGGGCGAGGGGAAGCCTCGCTCCGCTTCGGAGCCCGAGCCGAGGAAGCTCCCGAGGTCAGTGAGCCGCTCGCACCGCTCGCACCACCCCCGCCACTTCTCTCACTTCCCGATAATCCGACCCATCCTCCGTGCACTCGACGTAGACCTGGCGGTCCGTCGACCACATCCGAAACCGATTCGGTCCATCGCCCTGCACGAACGCCACGACCCGCGCGTCTCCGCTCCGCTGCGCGACTGCCGGCGGCAACTCCGCGCGCTCCACCGTGTGGACGCGTTCGATCACCACTCCGTCCGGATCCACCCGAACCGACCGATGCACGCCCTCGGGATCGCCGACGAACGCGTAGTAGCTCATCGAATCCGAGTGCCAGGTCCGCAGCACGACGGTCGGGTTCTCCGCGCCGAGGATGGACTCGATCGCGAACCGCGCTCGGCGCGGTACGTCGTCGATGCCACACGGCTCCGACCAGCCGCGGATGTGCTTGCCCTCGATCTCGATTCGGAGCTGTCCGCCAGCCGGTGCGCGCCAGATCGCGGCCTGCACTTCGGCCGGGATCACCGGCGCCGCGGAACACGAAGCGAGGACGACTACGAGGATCGACGACCGCAGCAACATGGCGGTCAGTATCCGCTCGTCGTCCGGACGCAGCAATCGACCGCGTCACGGAAACCTGCGTGGCGCGCGACGCGTGCTGCGGGTATTCATGTTCTGGCAACTGGAGGCTTCCGAAGATGATCACCACCGATCAGTCGATCCATGACTTCGTCGAGTCGCTCGCGGCGCGAACGCCGACACCGGGCGGTGGTTCTGCCGGTGGTTGTGCCGCCGCGATGGGGGCCGCCCTGCTCTCGATGGCGGGACGCTTCTCGCAGGGCAAGAAGCACTCCGAGGCGGACGCCGAGGATCGACTCGAGCGGGTCCTTGCCGTGCTCGACGACAAGCGCGCGGCGTTGCTGCCGATGATCGAGCGTGACGCTTCGGCGTTCGAACTCGTGACCGAGGCCTACCGCTTGCCGAAGGGCGACGCGCAGGCGGTCGAGATCCGCACGCGGGCGATCCAGGAGGCGTTGCGTGGCGCGATGGCGGTTCCCGAGGAAACGCTCTGCCTGATTCGCGACGTCCTCGTCGAGTTCGCCGACGTGGTCACTCTGATCGGACGCAACATCGTCAGCGACGTGGGCTCGGGAACCTCCCTGCTCGAAGCCGCGGCGTCGATGGCGAAGCTCAACGTCCAGATCAACATGGCGTACCTCGAGGATCGCGACCTCGCGAGCGCGGCCGGTGAGCGCATCCTCGCCGTCATGGCCGAGATCGAGGAGCACGCTCGGCGCAACCACCGCATCGTGCGGCAGTTGCTCGAGAACTGAGGCTCAGCGCTCGGGCGCGAGCCGGTGGTGCGACAGGATCCGCGGCAGGTCCGCCAACGGCACCACGCCGTCGCGGACGAGTTCGAGCGCACGTTCGCGCAGCGTCACCATGTCGCCCTGCAGCGCGACGCGACGGAGGTCGGCGGTCGGTTCGCCGCGCGAGATCGCATCGCGGAGCGCGTCGTCGATCGGCAGGAATTCGAGCACGGCCGTCCGGCCGGAGGTTCCCGTGCCGCGGCAGCGCGAGCATCCGCGTCCGCGGTAGCTTGTGATCGTCGGAACTCGCTCGTCGGGGAACAGTTCGGCGACGAGCGCCGGATCCGGCGCGGCTTCGACCTTGCACGACGAACAGATCCGTCGCGCGAGTCGCTGTGCGAGCACTCCTTGGAGTTCGGTCGCGAGGCCGGAGGCGTCCTGCCCGAGATCGGTCAGGCGCTGGATGACGTCCGTGGTCTCGTTGCAGTGCATCGTGGCGAGGACGAGGTGTCCGGTGCGCGACGCACGCAGCGCCTGCTTCGCCGTTTCGGAGTCGCGGATCTCGCCGATCAGGATCACGTCCGGGTCGAGTCGCAAGAACGAGCGCACGGCCTCGGCGAAACCGAGGCCGGCGGCCGTGTTGACCTCGGATTGCTGGACTCCCTCGACCGTGTGTTCGACCGGGTCCTCGATCGTCACGACTTTGCGGGTGCCGTCGGCGGCGAGTACGCGCAAGCCGCTGTAGAGCGTCGTCGACTTGCCGGAGCCGGTCGGGCCGACGACGAGCACGATGCCAGACGGGTTCTCGAGCACGCGGCGATAGCGGCGCGCGCACTCCGCCGAGAACCCGAGATCCTCGATGCCCTGCACGGTCGACTGTCGCGGGAGGATCCGGATCACCGCGTTCTCGCCCGACAGCGTGCCCTGCGTCTGGATGCGCAGGTCGTAGTGCCGATGGTGGATGCGGATGTGCATCGCACCACCCTGCGGCAGTCGTCGCTCCGAGATGTCCATGCCGGCCTGGACCTTGAACACGTTCACGAGACGCGTCATGCCCGGCTTGTCGATCACGGTGTCGTGCGGGTAGAGGCAGCCGTCGATGCGTAGTCGGACGATCGGGCCTGAGCGACCGTGCTCGAGGTGGATGTCGCTGGCGCGCCGCGTGACCGATTCGAGCATCAGGGACTCGAACAGCATCCAGGCCTGATCCTCGATCCCGCCGCCGCCTTGATCGGTTGGCGCCGAGTTGTCGAGCACGACGACGTCTGCGCGGCTCGTCGGTGTTTGCGCGTCCGGCTCCGTCTCCTTGTCGTCGCGCTTCGACGGTCCGGACTCCGCGAGCGCGATCGCCATCCACAGTCGACGGTAGTCGGTCGGGCTGACGAGGAACGGGCAGACCTGCCGCGGCTGGATCGCCTGCGCGAGATCGGCGAGGTCGGTCTCCGGCTTCGTGATCGCGACGATCGCGTGGTTGTCGATGACCTTCAGCGGCAGGATGCCCTGGTGTTCGAGGAACTTGCGCGGCAGCGAGCGCGCGAGCTCGAAGTCGAGGTCCTCGACGAGGGCGTCCACGGAGGCGTAGCCCAGTCCGAAGTGGAGCGCCGTCGCGACGATCAGGTCCGATTCGTCCACCAGGCCGGCGTCCCGCAGATGGGTGGCGAGCTCGATCGGGTCGTCGACCGACGCGAGCTGATCGTCGATCGCTCCGTCCGGTAGCACCCGCATGCTCTCGAGGAGCTCGGTCAGGGTCGAATGCGTGCGGACGTTGCCGAGTCGTCGGGTCTGGATCTCACCGTTCGGCATGCGGTGTTCGCAGTCGATCCGCCCGCTGCGACCCGAGCGGGCGAGCGTGACGAGGCGGCCGCCGAAGCCGATCTGCGTGCGCAGGTTCGGGATCGAGCGGTGTGCCGACCCGTCGGTCAGGATCGCGTGGAACGGTCCGTGCCCGTCCCAGGCGTCGAGCCGCGCGGCATGACGCACGCGCACGTTCGAGATGCTCTCGTTGCGCAGGTGCTTGCGGAGTCCTTCCGCGGCGGCCTCGGTCGTCTCGACGACGTGCACGACCTCGACCAGACGAGCCAGGACCTCGACCAGGAACGTGCTGTGCATCCCGGCGACGAGCACCTTGCTGTCGGATTCGAGCGCCGCGGCGTCGAGCAGCGTGAAGATCGTGCTGATCGGCAGCGGCGATGCGATCTGGTCGGGCGCCGGCAGGCGAGTGCCGAAACCCTCCATGCGACTGAACCGGCCGGGTGCGGAATCGCGCAGCGCGTGGCGCAGAGTGTCCTTCTCGATCGTGCTTCCCACGATCGAACTATCGGCGCATCGCGCGTCGATCCTCCCCCGCGCACGCTCGGCCCGGTGTCATGGTCGTCTCGTGGTCGACCGCCGTCTCGTTCACGGCTATCGTGCCTCGATGTCCCGAACCCCGGTCATCCTGGCGATTCTCGATGGCTTCGGCGAAGCCGCCGCCTGTCCGACGAACGCGATCACGAGCGCGGAACCGAAGTTCTGGAACGACCTTCGCGAGGTGTATCCGTGGACCACGCTCGACTGCAGTGGCGAGGACGTCGGTCTGCCGTGCGGGCTCATGGGCAACTCCGAGGTCGGGCACCTCAACATCGGCGCCGGCAGGATCGTCTGGCAGGAGATCTCGCGCATCGACCGTTCGATCGAGGAGGGGCGCTTCTTCGACAACGAGGCGTTGCAGCGTGCGGTCGCAGCCGCGCGCGCTGGCGGCGGGAAGCTCCACCTGATCGGGCTCGTCAGCGACGGCGGCGTCCACAGTTCGGACCGGCACCTGTTCGCCTTGTTGGAGTTGGCGAAGCGCGCCGGGTTCGGCGGTGACCGTGTCGTCGTGCACGCTCTGCTCGATGGCCGGGACACGCCGCCCAAGTCGGCGATCCGCTACCTCGAGGCGCTCGAGACCGAGTGCGCGAGGCAAGACGTCGGTCGGATCGGCTCGGTGTGTGGCCGGTTCTATGCGATGGATCGCGACAAGCGGTGGGAGCGGGTGCAGCGGGCCTACGACATGCTGACGATCGGCGACGCACTGTCCGCGCCGACGGCGATCGACGCCGTGCAGCAGGCGTACGCGCGCGGCGAGACCGACGAGTTCGTGCAGCCGACGATCGTCGGGGAGCACGGTCGCGATCGGATCGAGGACGGCGACGCGGTGATCTTCTTCAACTTCCGGACCGATCGCGCGCGGGAGTTGACCGAGCCGTTCGTCATGGACGACTTCCACGGGTTCGAACGGCGCAAGCGGCCGCGCGTCGAGTTCGTGACGATGACGCGCTATCGCGACGACTTCCCGTGCCCGGTCGCGTTCCCGCCGAGCTACCTCAAGGGGATCTTCCCCGAGATCGTGAGCCGCGCCGGACTGACGCAGCTGCGGATCGCCGAGACCGAGAAGTACGCGCACGTGACGTTCTTCTTCTCGGGCGGGGACGAGGCCGAGTTCCCCGGCGAGCGACGCATCCTGATCCCGAGTCCGAAGGTCCGGACCTACGACGAGATGCCGTCGATGTCGGCCGAGGCCGTGACCGATGCTCTGCTGCAGCAGCTCGACAGCGACGAATGCCCGGACGTCGTGATCCTCAACTACGCGAACGCGGACATGGTTGGCCACACCGGCAGCGTGCCGGCGTCGATCGCGGCCGTGAAGACGCTCGACCACTGCCTCTCGCGACTCGTTCCCAAGGTCGTCGAGCGCGGCGGCCACATCGCGATCACCGCGGACCATGGCAACGCCGAACAGATGGTCGACCTCGAGACCGGCGAACCGCACACCGCGCACACGACGAACCCGGTGCCGTTCCTGATCGCGGGGCCAGGCGTGAAGGGTTCCACGATGAAGTCCGGCGGCCGGCTCTGTGACATCGCCACGACGTTGCTGCCGATCCTCGGCCTCGACAAGGACCCCGGCATGGAAGGGGTGAACCTGCTGTGATCGGCCTCGCCCTCTGCGTCGCGCTGTCGTACCCGCAGGAACCGATCGAGACGGCGATCGCGGAAGCGGTCGCGGCGGTCGAAGTCGCCGAACTGCGCGGCACCGTCGAGACGCTCGCCGGATTCGGCACCCGCCACGTGCTGTCGTCGACCGATGACCCCGCGCGCGGTACCGGGGCAGCGCGTCGCTACCTGCGGGCGCGGTTCGAGTCGTTCGTCGCGGCGTCCGGTGGCCGGCTGACCGTCGCGCCCGAGCGCTACGAGGTCGCCGCGTCCCGGTTGGGACTCGACGTCGAGCTCGTGAACATCGTCGCGATGCTCCGCGGTACCTCGGATGCGAATCGAATCTACGTCGTCGGCGGGCACTACGACTCGCGCAACGGCGACGGCGCGGACGGCATGCACGACGCCCCTGGCGCGAACGACGACGCCTCGGGGACCGCCGTCGCCGTCGAGGTGTGTCGGGTCCTCGCCGCGCGCGAGTTCCCGGCCACGATCCTGTTCGTGGCCTACGACGGTGAGGAGCAGGGACTGCTCGGATCCACCGAACACGCCAAGTCGCTGGTTGCCGACGACGTCATCCTCGACGGGATGATCACCAACGACATCGTGGGCAACACGCGTGGCATGGACGGGGTCGAACGCGGGGGATACGTGCGCTGCTTCAGCTACTCGCCGCGTGGGAACGACTCGGTCGGTCGCAGCCTCGCGCGTGCTGCGTCGCGCGCGGCGCGCATGGTCGACGGGCTCGACGTGAAGCTCGTGCTGCGCGGCGATCGATACGGCCGCGGCGGTGATCACCGTCCGTTCGCGCAACGCGGCGTGCCCGCGATCCGGCTGACCGAGCCGCGCGAGGACTACTCGCGGCAGCACCAGGACGTGACGGAGCGCGATGGGGAACCCTACGCGGACCTGCCGGAGTTCATGGACTTCGACTATCTGGCGCAGGTCGCGCGGCTCAACGTGGCGCTGTTGCTCGAACTGGCTTCGGCGCCTCGGGCCCCGAGTCGGGTTCAGGCTTCGGGGGCTCGCGATGCATACGACACGCTGGTCCGCTGGAACGAAGTCGAAGGTGCTGACCGATACGAGGTCGTGTGGCGCGACACGACCGCAGCCGACTGGGAGCACGCGAAGGTGTTCGCGGAGGCTGCGATGGATCGATCGGACGCCACGTGCGGTGTCCGACTCGTGGGGGTGTGCCTCGACGACGTCGTGGTCGGAGTGCGCAGCGTCGGGAAGGACGGTAGTCGCAGTCGGGTGCAGACGCCGCCGGAGCCGGATGCGATGGCGAATCGGCCGGTTGGTCGTTGAGGGATTCGGTGGTCGGCGGGTTGCCCCGGGCGAGTGATCCTGTGTGACGGGCGGACTGATCGGAGTGGCCTTCACTCGGGCTCGCAACGAC
>JAGQQZ010000436.1 GCA_020425915.1 Planctomycetota bacterium
ACCAGCGGCCGGCCGGCAGCTACACGGTCGAGCTGCTCGAGGACCCCGGGCTGGCCGGAGAGAAGGTGCGGGAGGACGCTCAAGGACGCCGGTCTGTCGCCCGCCGCGGCGACGATCACGCTGACCGACAAGGGCGGCAAGACGTATGCGATCGAAGTCGGCGGCAAGGCGCCGCTGAGCACGAACATGTACGTGCGCGTCGTCGGCGAGGACACGATCAAGCTCGTGCAGCGCGATCTGACGACGGACATCCGTCGCGACGTAAAGGACTACCGCGCGAAGGGTTTGCTGAAGATGCGCGGCAAGACGCCGGTTGCGATGACGATCGCGTACGACGGCAAGAATTACGAGATGTCGAAGAACGCGTCCGACGAGTGGACGCTCAATGCACCCGTCTCGGCCGCGCTGCTCAAGGACAAGGTCAGCGGCGCTACGAGCAGCCTCGGAACGCTGCGCGCGGTGGAGTTCCTCGACCAGGCGCCCGATGCGGCCGCCACCGGGCTGAGCTCGCCGTATCTTCGGCTGTCGGTGGACGTCGAAGAGAAGAAGCTCATCATGGAGGAGCCGACGAGCGCGCCCTCGACGCAGCCGGTCGAGCCGCGCTTCGAGACCGTGCGAGGCAGCCACACGCTCGTCGTCGGCGGATTCGCTGATCTCGAGTCGAAGAACCGCTACATCCAGGTGGACGGACAGCCGTGGCTCGCCACCATCGACGCGGCCTCCATTGAGCGACTGATACCGAAGCTCAAGGAATGGCGGGATACGAAACTCGTCCGCATGACGGATCGGGATGCACGTCGCATCGAGCTGCATACCGCGGGTGGTGAGGACGTCGTGCTGACGCGCGATGCGGGCGCGTGGATCGGGACGGGTGAATTGTCGTCGATTGAGCCGGCGGCGGTGCAGGATCTCGTGACGGCGTTCACGGATCTACGGGCGATCGACTTCATTGACGACGCGGCGGATCCGGCGGAGTACGGTCTGGATTCTCCTCGCGCGTCGATCACGGTATCCGGGCCCGGCGGCGCAAACCCGACCACCGTTCAGGTTGGCGCAATGACGTCGAGCGGTCGCAACGCCTATGCTCGCGTCGAAGGCAGCGCATCTGTGGCGGTCATCGCCGAGACGAGCGCGGCTCGGCTCGCAGTGAGTCCGCTCGACCTGCGGTCGCGCGCGATCTTCTCGTTAGATGCCTCGTCGATTCAGAAGATCACGCTGACGCGCGGCGCGGCGGAGTATGCGCTGGCTCGCGAGGGCACACAGTGGCGTCTCGAGGAGCCGGAGGGCGCGCCGATCGACGGCGGGTCGAGCCGCGATCTGGTGAACAACCTGGCGAGTCTCCGGGCGCGCAAGGTTGCGGCACGTGACGACGCCGAGTCGTACGGACTAGCGGAGCCCGCGCTGACCGTTCGCTTCACCGCCGCAGGGCCGCCTTCGGGAGATCCGCCGGCGCCGGCGGAGCCGGTGGAGCACGTGCTGCGGGTCGGCCGGACGCCGACGGGAATCTACTGTCAGAAGGACGACGATCCGTACATCTTCGAACTCGACGAGACGGTGGAACGGGTACTGACGGCCGAGCTGATCGATCGCGGCGTCTTCGGCGTCAAGCC
>JAGQQZ010000437.1 GCA_020425915.1 Planctomycetota bacterium
CCACCTTCCCCGCGTGTCCCCACTCCAACTCGACCGTCGATGGACTCGCTGACCCAACTCGCGCTCGGCGCAGCCGTCGGCGACGCCGTGCTCGGAAGCCGCGGCGGTCGCCGCGCGATCGTCTGGGGCGCCGTCCTCGGCACGCTGCCCGACCTCGACGTCCTCGTCCGTTCGACCAACGACCTGGCAGCGTTCACCGAACACCGCTCGTGGAGCCATTCGGTCTTCATCCTGACAGCGCTGACGCCGATCGTCGCGTTCGCTCTCCGACGACTCCACCGCAACGCGGCAGACGCGACGTTCCTGCGATGGTCGATGTTCGCATGGCTCGTGTTCGTCACGCACGTCGTGCTCGATTGCTTCACGTCGTACGGCACACAGATCCTGTGGCCGCTGCCGAGCCCGCCGGTCGCCTGGGCGAGCATCTTCATCATCGACCCGCTCTACACGTTGCCGCTCTGCGTCGGCGTGGTCGTCAGTTGGCGCCGGCGATCGCGAGCGCCCGCCTCGGCGTTGCGTTGGAACCTGGCGGGCCTCGCGGTCAGCACGCTGTATCTCGGCTGGACGGTCGTCGCGCAGTCGATTGTGACGGCACGCGCCGAGGTCGCGCTCGCGCGTGACGGCATCGATCCGACCACCGTGTTCGTGACTCCGACGCCGTTCAACTCGCTGCTCTGGCGAGTCGTCGCCATCGACGACGAGGGGTTCGTCGAAGGCGTGCACTCGCTCGTCGCTGACGGGTCGCAAATCGCGTTCGAGCGCCACTACGACGGCAGACCGGACCGACGCGAGCTCGCAGACATCCCCGCATTCGAGCGCCTCGACTGGTTCACGCGCGGCGTAATCAGCGTCGAGATCGAGCACGACCGCGCGGTGATCGTCGACCTCCGCATGGGTGCGGAGGGTTCGTACCCGTTCCGGTTCGAGATCGCCGAGCGCACCGAGAGCCGATTCGGGATGCGCGCGCCGTCGACGTGGCAGGCGATCGAACCCCGCAAGCTCGATTTCACCTTCGACTGGGATCGGCTCCGATCGATCTGGCCGCGCATCGTCGGCCACGACTGATCACGACTCGGTCGGAACGCCGACGCCTTCCGGCATCGAGACACCCATCCATCGCACGACGCTTCGACCGCCGCCGCGCTTCTCGACGTGGACGCGCGCGCCGACGCGCTCGGCGAGCCCCTCGATGTGCGAGATGACACCGACCTGGTAGCCGGTCGCCTGCAGCGCGTCGAGCGCCGCGAGCACGACCTCGAGCGCCTCGGGGTCGAGCGTGCCGAGACCCTCGTCGATGAACAGGGTCTCGAAGCGCAGGTTGGCGGCCGCCATCGAGGCGAGGCCGAGCGCGAGCGCCAACGAGACGAGGAAGGTCTCACCGCCGGACAGGCTGTGGATCGAGCGCACTTCCTGGCCCATCTCGCAGTCGACGACTTGGAGGTCGAGGTCCTCGCCGGGGACCGCCATCAAGCGGTAGCGCGGCGCGAGCTCGTCGAGGTGGCGGTTCGCGTGCGCGAGCAGGTGTTCGAAGCTCAGGCCCTGCGCGAACGATCGGAACTTCCGACCGTCGGCCGAGCCGATGAGTTCGGCGACCGCGAGTCGCGGAGCGGAGGCGAGACGCTCTGCCTCGATCTCGCGCTCGAGTCCGGCGATCCGCGCCCGCGCATCGTCGTCCAAGCCGCGCGAGAGTGCGAGCGCATCGCGTTCGGTCACGACCTCGGCCCGGCGATCGCGCACGGCGGACGGTTCACGGTCCGGCTCCAGCCCCACCTTCGCGACGGTCTCGACGAAACGAGCCTGCGCCGCGGCGTGCGCCGCATCGGTGTCGGCGAGTTGCCGTTCGCACGCGGTGAGTTCGGAGGCCGCCGCCGCCGCGTCGCGAACGGCCGCGGTCAACGCGTCGCGCGCGCTGTCGATGTCGCGATCGGCCTGCGCGCGTCGTTCCTGGTGGGCTCGCTCGACGTCGGCGACCGCGCGGCCGTCGAGGAGCGCACTCCGCTCGCTCCGTCCACGCTCCAGCGCACTGTCGCGCGCGGCGACCGAGTCCCGCTCCCGAGTGAGTACGGCTCGACGCTGCTCGAGCATCTCCTCGAGCGCCCGGCGCGCGTCGTCCTCGCGCTTGCGCAATTCGTCCCGGGCTCGCTCGAATCCACGGATCAGCGTCTCCCGATCGCGTGCGTCGCGCGCACTCTCGTCGACCACACTGACGGCCTCGGCGAACTCGGCGCGCTTCGCCTCGAGATCCTGTCGCAGCGCATCGGCCTGCCGCGAATGCTCGTCGAGCGCCGACTCCTCGCGGCGCAGGCGGTCGCGTTCCTCGCGCAGCTTCGAACGCGCGGCCTCACACCAGTCGGTCGTCACGGGATCCGGCGGATCGAGGGGCTCGATGCACTCGCGGTGCGCCGCGAGTTCGGCGTCCGGGACCCGCCCGGCGAGTTGCGCTACGCGCGGTTCGAGTTCGGCGCACCGCTCGCGCAACGAACCGGCCTCGCCTCGCCCCGTGCCGAGCTGCTCGACGGCACGCGCGCGCGCGCGCTCGGCCGCGGCGCAGCGCGCTTCGAGATCGTCCGAGGTCGCGGGACGCTGCTCCGCGAACGGATGTTCCTCGGCGCCGCACAGCGGGCACGGCTTCCCCTCGACGAGTGCGTCGCGGTGTGCGGACAGATCCGCCTGCCGACGCTCCCGCTCGAGTTCGCCGACCGCGCGGGTCGCTTCGTCGACGTCGGTTCGAGCCTGCTGCTCGGCGTGCTCCGAGGCCTCGAGCGCGCGGCGGGTCTTCGCGAGTTCGGATTCGAGCTCGGCGCGTTGCGCGGCGATCCGCGCCTCGGCGAGCAACGTGTCGACGGCTTCGATGCGCGTCTCGATTCGTTCACGCCGCTCGCGGATCGAGACGCGCGTATCGGTCGCCGGCAACGTCTCCACCTGATTCTGAACACGGTCGAGAGCAGCCCGGCGCGCGTCGCGATTCGCCGCAGCGACCTTCGCCGCTTCGGTCGCGCGATCGCGCGCCTGGGTCGCGCTGTCGAGTTGCCGCTGCGCTTCGGTCGACTCCCGCCCGAGCTCGATCAGGCGGTCGAGTTCGCGCGCGAAGTCGCGCCAGCCTTCGAGTTCGCGCACGTCGTCGGGTCGGCGGCGGCGCAACGCCTTGTTGCCGGACTCGAGCGCGGCACCGAGCCGGTCGACGCGAGCCACGGCCTCGTCGCGCTGTTCGAGCTGGTTCGCGATCTCCAGGTCCTTGGCCCGCGCCGTGGCGAGGTCCGGCTGGAGCGCTGCCCATCCAGCGTCACATGCGCGCAACGCGTCCTTCGCGTGCTCGACCGCGAGTTGGGCCCTCGATTCGTCCGTCCGCAGCGCCTCCACGCGGGAACGCAGCGACCGGATCGAATCGGCCATCGCGACGCGCTGCGCCGCCGTGCGCTCGAGTTGATCGAGTTCGGCGACGGCCGCATCGAGCTCGCGCAGCTCGCGCTCGACCCGAACGATCGAGGCGTCGAGTTCACGGCGCGCGTCCGCGTCGAGGATCTCGACCCGCGCCCGCTCCTGCTCGAGGCCGTCGAGCCGCTTCCGAACTTCCTGCGCGCGGCGATGCGCGGCGATCGACAGATCGCCGTAGATCGCCGTGTCGGTCATCCGCTCGAGCAGGGCTGCCCGGTCGCGGGCGTCGGCGCGCAAGAACGCCGCGAACTCGCCCTGCGCGAGCACGACCGAGCGACGGAACTGCTCGAACGTCAGCCCGAGCTCCTGCTCGATCGCGTCCAGCGTCTCGGTCTTCGTGCCGCCGAGCGACTCGTTCTTCTCCAGATCGAGCAGCGACATCCTCTGCTTCTGGATCTTGCCGTCCGCCCGGTCGCGCGAGCGGCGCACCTCCCACCGCGCGCGCATTCGTCGGCCGCTGCGGCCGCGGAAGTCGACCTCGGCGAACCCGCCCACGGCCCCCCGGCGCAAGATGCCGCGCACGTCCGACGCCGGGATGCGGTGCGGATCGTCCTGGGCTCCCACCAACGCCCCGCCACGCTCGGCGAGCCGCGGCGTGCGATCGAACAGCGCGAGGCACAGCGCATCGAGCAGCGTGCTCTTGCCGGCGCCGACCGCCCCCGTGATCGCGAACAGACCGCACTGCGCGATCTCCTTCGACTCGAGGTCGAGCTCGAACGGGTCGGCGAGGCTGGCGAGGTTCTGGCCGCGGATCGCGAAGATCTTCACGTCGGCTCCTCGCTGCGCACGGCTTCGAGCAACTCGTCGAACTCGCGCAGGACCTCGGCCGACGGCTCGGTCTCGAACGCGCGCTCGTAGCAGCTGCGGAACACGGCTTCCGGCGCCAGCTCGGAGAGATCCTGATCGGGATCGTTCTGGTCGGCGAGCGAACGGCCGTGACCGGTCAGCTCGACGCTGAGCCGCACGAGTCGCGGTGCGCGTCCTTCGAGCGCGCGCTCGACGACGTGGCGCAGGTTCGGTTCGGGTTGCGACAGCGTCACCCGCACTTCGAGGAACGGTCGCTCCTCCTCCGGTTCGTCGCCGCGTTCGGGCAGCGCCTCGAGCTGCACGCGAACCGACTCGAGGTCCGCGCGCCCCTGCCGCGGCACGCGCACGAACTCGACGAACCGCGGCACCGGCACCGTCTCGATGCCGGTGCACTCCGCGCCGTCGAAGTCGGCGACGACGACCTGGTGCTTGTAGTCGATCTCCCCCATCGACAGCGGGATCGGCGACCCGCTGTAGCGGACGCGATCTCGCCCGCCGACGCGCTGCGCCTTGTGCAGGTGGCCGAGGGCGACGTAGCCGAGGTCGGCGGGGAACAACGAGACCGGCAACGCGTGCTGGTTGCCGCCGAGCACGCGGCGCTCGCTGAGTTCCGACAGCTCGCCGCCGACCATGTAGGCATGGCCGAGCGCGATCGTCGCCTGGCCCGCCTCGGAACTGGCACGCAACCGGTCGAACACCTCCGCGTAGATCGCCTCGACGCCCGCGATCAGCGGATCGTTGTCGGCATCTCCGCCACCGACCCGAAGGTCGGCGATCCGCAGGAACGGCACCGCCGCGCACCACGCCGCCACTTCGCCGTGCGCGTCACGCAGCGGCACGAGCAGACGCTCGGTCTCCAGCGTCCCGTCGGCGGCCCGCGTCACCCCGCCGACGATCCGCACGCCGAACGCCTCGAGCAACGGCGCCGCGACCTCGAGCCGCGCGGCCGAGTCGTGGTTGCCACCGATGACGACGACGTCGAGGCCGGGGCAGCGGGCCCGCAGGTCGGCGAGGAAGCGATAGAACATCGCCACGACCGACGCCGCCGGGTGGATCGTGTCGAACACGTCCCCACACACGACCAGCGCATCGACCTCCCTGGCGCAGACCTCGTCCGCGAGCCAGTCGAGGAACCGCCGGTGCTCGAACTCGCGCGGAATCGAGTGCAGCGAGTGCCCCAGGTGCCAGTCCGCGGTGTGCAGGATGCGCATGTGCTCCGCTCATCATGCCGCGGGGCGGCCCCGATTTCGACCGACGGGAACGTAAGTCGTGTATTCGCAGGTTATTGCGATCTGTCGAGTTTCTCGGTTTTCGGACCTTGGGTTCCCTGGCGGTTCTCCGCTTCCAGAGGGTGAACCAACCCATCAACCCGAGAAACCATCCGATGAAACTCCACCTCTCGCTCCCGTCCATCGCGCTCGCGGTCCTCGCGGCCGCGCCGGCGATTTCGCAGGTCGAAGGCCACCACGGCCAGACCCCGGCCGAGTATCAGACCACGTTCGACACGCTGTCGAACCAGGGCTATCGCCCGATCGCCCTGTCGATCCACGGCAGCGTCGGCGACGAGCGCTACTCGTCGGTCTGGATCAACCGCGCCGGCCCCGACTGGTTCGGCTTCCACGGCGCGACCGGACCGCAGTACCAGGCGATCTTCGACGCCGCGTCGCTGAACGGCTACACGCCGAAGATCCTGACCGCGACCGGCAGCGCCGGCAACCCGCGCTTCGCTGGCACATTCGAGTACACGAACTCCGCGGGCTACGGCTTCCACGGCCTGACCGAGTCCGAGTTCTGGACCGAGCGCACCAACGCCGCCCAGGCCGGCTTCCAGATCCTGACCGCCGACATCTACGGCGACAACGGCTCGCCGCGCTACATCGTCGCCTACACCCCGACGTCGGTCGGCCAGATGACGCTGATCAGCGGCGACGCGACCAGCTACCAGGACCACTTCAACGTCATGGAAGCCGGCCACGCCCGCCCGGGCCTCGTCGCGACCAACGATCACGGCCGCTACCTCTCGTTGTGGCGCAGTGACAACGTCGGCCAGTGGGTCTCGCACCACGACATGACGGACGCGCAGTACCAGGCGCAGTTCGACGCCTACGCGCTGCAGAACCGCTACCCGTACTCGCTGCAGGCGTCTGGCAGCGGTGGCAACACGCGCTACGCCGCGACGTGGGCGCCGACCGACATCCCGACGCCCGGCAACCTCACGATCACCGGCGTCGCCGTCCCCGAACTCGCGGCGTTCGACACGTGGGTCGAGGACTGGATGACGCAGAACGAGGTCCGCGCGTCGAACCTCGCGATCGTCAAGCAGGGCCGCCTGGTCTACTGCCGCGGCTACACGCTGACGAGTGATCCGGCCTACCCGATCACGCAGCCGGCGACCCAGTGCCGCATCGCGTCGTGCACCAAGCCGCTGACGAGCATCGGCATCCACCAGCACTTCATGCAGCCGGCGCCGAAGCTGAACCCGAACGACCTGATGACGACCTACCTCAACGGCGTCGTCCCGCTCGACGCGCAGTGCAACAACATCTCGATCTTCCAGCTGCTGACGCACCAGGGTGGCTGGAACCGCAACGTCTCGCCGGACCCGATGCTGTCCGACTCCGCGGTCGCGACCGGCCTCGGCATCCCCTACCCGATCAGCAAGTTCGACGTGTTCAACTGGTTCGTCGGCAACACGCCGCTCGACTTCACGCCGGGCACGGACTCTCAGTACAGCAACTTCGGCTACAGCCTCCTCGGCCAGATCATCGAGGACCGGAACCCCGGCGTGGACTACGAGACCTACATGCGTCGCAACGTGTTCATGCCGCTCGGCATCACGCGTCCGACCTGCACGGATGGAACCTGGGGCGACCTCAAGCCCGACGAGATGATCTACCACCCGTACAGCCCGTGGTTCGCGAACAACGTCATGGACCCGCTGCTGCCGAAGGTCGCCGGCCAATACGGCGGCTTCAACCTCGAGAACATGGACTCGCACGGTGGCTGGGTCATGTCGGCGCCGGACTTCGCCAAGGTCCTGTCCGCGTTCGACCTGCCGACCAACCCGATCCTCGACCCGACCGAGACCGCGAACATGTGGACCGTCGCACCCGGCTACAGCACGCTGATGCCCGGCTGGTTCCTGCGCAACGTCGACGACGGCAACGGTGGCACGGTGGCGATGTACAACCACAACGGCCGCCTGATCGGCTCGACCAACGTCATCGCGCGCCGCGCCGACGGCTTCTCGTTCGTGTTCTTCTGCAACGGTGACAAGCAGAACCTGGGCACCAACCAAGCCGAAGAGCTCAGCGACATCGCCAACACGGTCACCGTGTGGCCGAACCACGACCTGTTCCCGAGCGTCAACCTGCCGCCGGGCATGACCTACACGCCGGGCTTCATGCGCATCTACGGCCTGTCCTGCAGTGGCGCGCTCAGCGGCTCGGGCGCCCCCGACATCGGCCAGTTCCTCTCGCTCGACATCCACGGCGTGTCGCCGTCGAGCCCGACGTTCGGAATGATCGGCTGGCCGCAGCCGGCGACGCCGCTCGACATCATCGGCATGCCGGGCTGCCGCCTCTACATGAACCCGGTCATCACGCTGTCCGGAGCCTCGAACGCCGGCGGCGACGCCCAATTCCCCTGGCAGGTCCCGGACGACACCTCGCTGATCGGCGTCCTCCTCCGCGCCCAGTCCGCGACGATCGATCCGATGGCCAACGCCTTCGGCCTGACGCTGACCAACGCGCTGGACATCCACGTCGGTGGGTGGCACTGAGCCTCGGGTTGAGCTGCCCACCGGGGGCTGCGCGACGGGAGTCGCGTGGCCCCCTTTTTCGTGGGCGGGCACGACCGGGACTCGGCAGCCGCGTGCCCGTCGAGCCGCACACCCCACGACCTGGTGTGGCACTCCCGCAGCCGACCCGGCGCCGTCGCCGGCGAGCTGCGTAGTTTCCTCGACTGCGGAATCCTCAGCCGCGGCTTCGCCCGCGTGCACTGCCGCGCCTGCAGCGGGGAGGAGCCGGCCGCCACGGCCACCTCCGAGAGGTAGACCGGGCTCGCGCCACGGCCGGGGGCCGGATGCTAAGATCCGCGCCATGGCAAGCCGTCGACACGCCCTGGCCCTCGTGCTGCCGTTGCTCGCCCCGATGGCCTGGGCGCAGGCGCCGGACGGGATCTCGCCGCGCGACTGGTCCGGGATCGAGGCTGCCCACGAATCCGCGCGACACCTCGTGGAAGTCGCCGACGACGGTCACGTCGCCCGCAACCCGGGCCAGGGATGGACGACGAAGTTCGACGGCCGGGGCTTCACGGTGACTCCCGACGCGGGAGAGTGGAGGTGGGGGCTCGAGCTCGTGAGCTACGGACGACGCGACGGTCTGCCGCGCGTGGTCACGACGCCGGAGTCCGTCAACGTATCGGGACAGCGCCTGACCTATCGCTGGGACCGCGTCGTCGACGAGTGGGTCATCAACGACGCGCGTGGGATCGAGCACGGATTCACCGTTCGCGATCGACTCGAGGGGGATCGCGGTTCGCCGCTCGTTCTCGAGATGCGGACTCGTGGGGAGCTCGAACCTCGGGGTCACACGGATCGTCTAGGTGCCGGCTTCGCCGACCGAACCGGCGCGAGTGTGCTGACGTACAGAGGCCTCACGGCTTTCGACGCGGACGGTAGGCGCGTGCCGGCACGCATGACGACGTCCGCTACCGGGCTGCAAATCGAAGTCGAAGACTCGGGAGCCTCGTATCCGATCACCATCGATCCGTTGGTCCAGACCACCTACCTGAAGGCCTCGAACCCGGACGCCAACGACAACTTCGGCATCTCGATGGCGGTCGACGGCGACACGATCGTGGTCGGTGCCAGCAGAGAGGGCAGCGATGCCGACGGCGTGGACGGGAACCAGGCAGACAACGGTGCCGCGGACAGTGGAGCGGCGTACGTGTTCGTTCGGAGTGGCGATACGTGGGTGCAGCAGGCGTACCTGAAGGCTTCGAACTCGGACGTCGGTGACTTCTTCGGGGTGTCGGTCGCGATCTCCGGTGACACCATCGTCGTGGGCGCAGTCTACGAGGACAGCGCGGCGACGACCATCGACGGCGACCAGTCCGACGAGAGTGCGAGCTTGGCGGGCGCCGCCTACGTGTTCGTTCGTAACGGCACGACATGGTCGCAGCAGGCCTACTTGAAGGCGTCGAATGCGGAGGCGAACGACCACTTCGGCGCTGCCGTCGCGATCGATGGCGACACGATCGTGGTCGGTGCACCGTTCGAGGACAGCGACGCCGACGGAGCGAACGGGAATCAGCAGGACAACAGCCAGCCGTACGCGGGAGCCGTGTACGTGTTCCGGCGCAATGTCGGAGTGTGGACCCAGGAGGCGTATCTGAAGGCCTCGAACTCGGACGGCGGCGTGTTCGGTCCGCACGGGCTGTACTACGGTGATCGGTTCGGCGATTCGTTGGCCCTGGAGGGCGACACGCTCGTCGTGGGTGCGCCGTTCGAGTACGGCGGTGCGACCGGTGTGAACGGCGACGAGAGCGACAACAGCACGAACGCTGCGGGCGCCGCCTACGTGTTGCGGCGTCAGGGAACCACGTGGACGCAACAGGCCTACCTGAAGGCTTCGAATCCGGACATCTACGACACGTTCGGCCACTGTGTGGCGTTGTCCGGCGACACGGTGGTCGTCGGCGCTCCATTGGAGGACAGCGGTGCGACCGGTGTGGCAGGCGACCACACCGACGACGGCACGATGAACTCCGGTGCCGCCTACGTCTTCGAATGGGACGGCCTCGCGTGGAGTCAGGCTGCGTACCTCAAGGCGTCCAACACGGACCCCAAGGACCGGTTCGGATACGCGATCGCGATCGAGCAGGGGACCTTGGTCATCGGCGGGCACGGCGAGTCGGGATCTGCCAGCGGCATCGGCGGCGACGAAGCGCTGGACGACCAGTCGTTCGCCGGCGCCGCGTATCTGTTCGCGCGCGATTCAGGTTCGTGGCGGCAGCAGTCGTACCTCAAGGCGTCCAACCCCGACCGACTCGATCAGTTCGGGTTCTCGCTCGCGATGTCGGGTGGCACGCTCGTCGTCGGCGCGAACCAGGAAGCGAGTGCCGCGTCCGGCGTGAACGGGAGTGCGAGCGACGACAGCCTGTACGGCGCAGGCGCGGCCTACGTGTTCGACGTGGGTCTCGCCGTGAGCGGAACGGGCTGTCCGGAAGCCGCGGCGGCGGTCTGCGCCGACCGACCGAGTTCGGCTGCCGGGTTCACCCTGGCGTGCCCGCATTCGATGGACTCGTGTTCGGGGTCCAAGCTGATCCTGTTCGGGTCGTGCAGCGCGGCTCCGATCGCGATCCCACCGCCGATCGGATGCGGGACGTGCGGCCTGCTGGTCAGTCCGTCGTTCGGTGCCGCGCAGGCACCGTGGACGCTGTCGCCGGGGTTACCGCTGGGTGCGTCCTTCTGCATCCAGTGCGGCTGCATCGCGGGAAGCTGTATCGACCTCTCGATGGGTGTCGAGATCGTCGTCGGACCGTAGTTCGATCGCCTCCTCAGCGTCGAACCGGGCTCAGGTCGAGTGAGCGCCTCGTAGGCGGCTTGGACGGCAGCGGCATGGCTGTCGGCACGGAACGCATCGGCGGCGCGGTGTCGAGTCCGCGCGCCAGCGCGGGTGCGGTACTCCTCGTTCGTCAGCCGGCGATGCAGGCCTTCGGCCAGCGCGTGCGCGTCGCCGGGAGTGACGAGCAGGCCGTCGTGTCCGTGCTCGACCAACTCGGGGATCCCGCCATGGGCGGCTCCGACGACCGGGACCCTGGCGGCCATCGCCTCGACGATCGAGATCAAGCTGAGCCAGGGCGCGAAGCCCGGGCGCGGCGGGGTGAGGTCGGGATGAAGTCGGCGGTCGGCGAGGATCGATTCTGGCGCGACCTCCCGACCGACGCCGACGAGTCGCTGCGGCGCTCGCGCAGCAACACTCTATCCTGTGCAAGGCAGAGCGGCCGCACCGGGGAATCGCAACGAGCTCATCGCGCCCCGCCTCCGTCCGTCCGCGACCATGTCGAAGCGGTCGCGAACGTCGTGGCCATCGCCCATCCGACGGCCGTGTGCCACGGAACGAACAAGCAACCCTGATTCAGCGTAGCACTCAGCAGGTCACCCGATTCGAGCCATGGCCCGCGTACGAGCGTGGCGACGGCACCCGTGAGCGCGACTGCGGAGATCCGTGACGCGCGGGGTCGAACTCCAATCGCGAACAACGCGAGCCCGAGCCCGGCCGCGCCAACGAGACCCGCAACGCAAAACGCAAGCCACGGAGCCGCCTGACGGTTCGTCACCAGCAGCATAACGATCGCGGTAGCGACGTAGTAGACCAGGGTCGACTCCAGCAGCAGGACCACGCGCCTCCACCACGCGCCCACGAAGATGCCCAGCGCCGCGCCGAAGACCACGCCTGGCATCCAGTTGATGGAGTCGATCTCGAAGCCCCGGGTTTCGCGTGTCGTCGTTGCGGCCACCAGGATCGACGACACGACCCCGGAACCCGCGAACACCGCCAAGACCAGACCGAACGGGCGCCGAGCCACGATGCCTCCAGAGATGCCCGTCCGTTCGCCCATGAGCTACGACGCCTGCACGGCTGTGGGACCCGGGACGCGTCTCTGGCGCGTCTCGAAGCCGCACTGTGCTGATCGTGTGCCCGAGAGGCTAACGTCCGGGAACTCGAGTGGCTAGGCGGGCTGCTTCGGCACTACCGTCTCGCGGCGTAGCCGCGCGCGGACTCAATGCTCGACCGAGGGAGATCCGACGCGCGGAGGCTGCGTTCGACACGGACGCGCTTCCGCTCGAGACAGCTTGGACTTCCTATCGCGCTTCCTATCACGCTCCGCAAGCGGCTGCATGGATCCAAGCAGACCAAGGCGTGGATCGAGCGGTGGCGCGACCGACTCGACCGCGAGGCCGGCGCGCCGTCTGAGCGCGCGGCCGCTCGATGGACCGGGTCAACCCGCGCTACATCCCGCGCAACCACAACGTCGAGCGCGCGCTCGAGGACGCGAACGTCGGCGACTACGCGGCATTCGAACGGCTGCTCCACGTGCTGTCGTCACCGTACGACGAAAGGCCGGACGCCGAGGACTACGCGTCACCGGCGCCCGACGACTTCGGGCCGTACACGACCTACTACGGGACCTGATCGGCCAATGACATTCTCGTGGTCGGTCGAGCTTCCGCTCGGCTATCCCGGTTGGTTGCTACTCCGCTATCACAGGACGGTAGGGGTGACCGAGGTTGCGTGACTACCCGCCACCCCACAGCAGAACCCCGGTGATCATGATGTCGGTGTCGCCATCGCCATCCACGTCGGTGGCCGTGATCGGGCCGCTGGGTGACAGTGAGGCCGGGACGCTCGTCTCGAATTCAATCACGAACTGACCTCGCGTTTCCTGTCGGAAGACTAGTCCGCGTGGGTCCAAGGTCCGATCGAGTGCGGCAAGGTCGACGTCGCCGTCGCCGTCGAGGTCCGCTGCCGTGATGTGGGACAGGATGAGTCCGCGCGAGTCGCAGTCCTGTGGTGAGGGTTCGAATCGGCCTGGAGAAGTCTGGACGAATACTTCGATCCCGAGGCCTGCGGATACGAGGTCGATATCTCCGTCCCCGTCGATGTCCGATGCCAGGATGTCCCACGTGAGCAAGCCTGCACGAACCTCTCCTTGTGGAGAGTGGACCAATTGAGCGTCCTGTTGGAGGAGAACCGTAAGAGCCGTCGTGTCACTCGTGTACGAGAACAGCGGCGCTGCGACGAGGTCGGTATCGCCGTCGCCGTCCAAGTCGGCCGCCACGACGGTCGATGGCGCATCGTCGAATGCGATCGGGCCCTGTTCCGACGTCGCGAAGCTGCGGGATGCGTCCTGAACGAGTACGAAGAGATCTCCCGAGTTCGAGTCCACACAGACCAAGTCGAGGTCGCCATCGTCGTCCAAGTCGGCTGCTGCGGAGACTTCGCAACCGGATGTGAGGGCGCCTTGTTTCGACGGAATGAACACGCGTGGCGATTCCTGAAACGCAACGAACAAGGTGCGGTCGTCGCCAACCGAGTACGCTACGTCGACGAGTCCGTTCGAATCCAGGTCTTCGGCAACCCAGGACCAGACTCCCGAACCAGATTCTGCGATGACTTGCACGTCGGAGAATCGTCGTGGAGCGACTTGATAGCGTGCGGCAAGCCCGCCGAATCCGGTGCAGATGAGATCCGAAAGTCCGTCGGAGTCTGCGTCCATCGTGATTCCACCGGCCGACGTTCCAGAGCAAGTAACGGTTTCGAGCGGAAGCGGGTACCGTGTGCTGACGCCCTGGAACACGATTGTCAAATCGTTGAATCCAGCCGAGGCGAGGTCCAAGGTGCCGTCACCGTCAAGGTCGGCGACGACCACCGATCCGCCGGAGCCGGACACGGTCGGGGTTCCAAATGGAGGCTGTAAGAAAACCCCCTGCGGTTCTTGGTGGAATACTCGAAGACCTGGATCGACCAAGTCGAGGTCACCGTCGTTGTCGAGGTCAGCGAGTTCCATGCAGTTGGTAAAGAAGAAGATCCCCTGCCCGGACGGCCAGAAGTTCCCGAGATCGTCTTGGAGGAAGACACCACGCTGAGTCAAGAAGTCGAGGTCGTTATCGCGGTCCAGGTCCGCAGCCTTGACGAAGGAACTGAATCCTGGCGCCAGCGGGAAACTGCTACTCCGAATGAAGAACCCGGGAAACGCTTGTCGGAACAGCGAGACGCTTCCATTGACGGTTTGAGCGGAGGCTGCGATGTCTACACGCCCATCGAGGTCCACGTCGGCAGCCACGAGTGAACTCGGCGTCGTGCCCGCATGGGGCATCAACGGACCGAGCGGGTCCGGCAAGAACGTGCCGTCCTGCGCTTGGTACAGCACGTTCACCTCGCTCGCGGTTGCATCGGCGTAGGCCAGGTCGAGGTCACCGTCATCGTCGAAGTCAGCTGCGACGACGGAGACCGGTGTCTCACCGGCAGCAATCGGGCCGTAGGCAGCGGGCGCGAATCCTCCGGCCTCGTCCTGGACCAGGATCGTGAGGTCGCCGCTGCCGGAGTTCGCGGTCACGAGATCGACGTCTCCGTCGGCGTCGATATCACCGGCGATGACCGAAGCAGGCCCGGCTTCGACCGGTATCGCGATTCCGGCGAACCCACGGGATTGGACTTGGTAGAGGGTCAAGATCTCGTTGCTCTGCTCGTTTGCTAGGACCAGGTCCAGATCGCCGTCCGAGTCCAGGTCAACCGCGATCATGCACGACGTTCCGTCGGACGTCTCCGTCGTGGTCTCTGCGTCGTTCCGAACCTGCTTCGGAGTCAATGAAGTCTCCGAGGATCCCGTAGCAGCTTGACCAACGACATGAGCACGTACGAAAACCTCGTTCGACCCGAACGGTAGGACTCGAGAGGTGTCCCATGTGTAGGAGTGCGAGCGGCCGGTCGGTGTCGTTGGGTAGAGACCGTCGATACGGTCGATCCGAATGCGCCAAGGTTGGCCGGCGCGGACGTTTGGTCGCAATTGGGAATCGACCGTCACAATCCTGGTCGTCGAGTCACAGGAGAAGATGTCATGGCGCTGCTCCAGTCCTCCGCTTGCGATCAGTGCGCCGTCCTTTGAGCCTGCCGTGAGCACCAGATCGTCCGGCCCTGCGGCAATGCCGCTAGCGTGACCCATCACGAGATCGTGTGCCACGTACGGTGGTCTGTCCGTGCCCAGGTCGATGCTGACCACAGCATGCTGCTCTTCATGGCCCGTTGAACAGAGCACGAGTAGTCGCGCGGCATTCGGACGCAAAGTCATCGCAGTTGGACGGTCGAGTCCTCGCCCGTTTCCGACGGGCACGGAGGTGTGCCGGTCAGGGTCGACAGTGACGATTCGATTCTTGCCGGTCTCTGCGACCAAGAGGCGCCCGGGTCGAATCGGGTCGTGTGTGATGCCTGCTGGATCGGCCAACTCTCGAATAGGCGACGTCGTGGATCGGAACTCGTCCCACTCCACGCGCCACACGTGAGAACCGAAGGTCACCCAGGCAGCATTGTCGGTACTCGGGAGCACGCCTCGGATCGCGGAGAACGATCCTGAGCTCACCTGCACGGCATCCAACTGTGCCACGACTTGGGACGTCGAGCCGTCCAAGTAGCATCGGTGCAGTAGCCATCTGGATCCAACGGCCGTCGCGACGAGTGCGAACCGTTCGGAGTCGTCGACCGCCATCGCGGAGACCCGACCCAGTAGAGTATTCGATTCCCAGAGCTCGTGACCCGTCGCCAACTCGATCTCCCGTACAACCGTGGTGTCATCGATGCGGTCCGCGACGATCGCGGTGAGCCCATCGCGCAACGGGACGACGGCGCCAGGGGCCGAGAGGGGATTCTGCGTCCAGTGCGACGTCACATCAGCGAAGGTCGAAGTTCGGAGGATCTCCAGCTGCAAATGCTCGATCCCTCGAGCAAGCGGCGCGGAACTGAGGTCCGGGAGGCGGACTCGATTCGAGTCGATCGGGTATGCGTGGCCGGTGACCTCTCGCGCGAACGGCGCACAAATCTGATTGTCCCGAACGAAGTCCGGATCGGAGAGGCTCACGAGGAGTTCCTCGTCGGTGAGCGATCGAAGGTCCGGAAACGTGGTTTGGCCGACCGTTCGCCATTGGAAGATGACTCGAACAGGATCGCTCTCGGCATCAGAGACTCGGAACGGGATTTGGATGCCACGTGCTTCGTCCGGATTCGCCAGCCATTGTTCGACCTCGATTGCGACGAGTGAATCCGAGTTGTTGTCGACCAAGAACGCGCTGGTCTCACGTGGCGTACCATGCGTGACCTGGTCTTCGGCACGAAACCGCAGCCTTACTCCGGATTCGTTCGCCCCGATATCCCTACCCGTATCCCAGAAGAATGTGAGTAGCGTCCCTCCCGGAGGTGCGGCGACGTTCTCGAAGGCAAACTCCGGAGTCTGGTTGGGGACGCCCGGTCCGCTGGGCCGCGCAAGGTGCCACGGTCCGGTTGGGTCCTCTGAAGCGAGTTGGAACTCGGCTGTGACGCTCACGACGTCGTTTGAGGTGTCCGCGACGACGACCCCGATAGGCACGACTCCGGAGACGCCGTCCTCTGGCTCCAGGATTTCGAGGATCTCCGGAGCATCGTTACCGATCCCCAGCACTAGCTCACGCGAGTCCCCGTCGTCGAGGCGGGCGATGATCCGGAGGTTGCCGACGAAGCTGCCGTCGTCGGGCAGGGCTGGTTCGGCCGGGAAGTCCCAGGCGATTCGATGGACGATCCCGTCGGGTGACGTTGGAAGCGAGACCGGGTTCTCGTCGATCGCGGTTAGCCGATACTCTCGTCCGGGTTCAGTCGGAAGTGCGAAGGAGAGTTCCAGGCTTGCCGGGTCAGACTCCGCATCGCGCAACAGCAGTCGGATTTCGGCCGGAGACTCCTTCGGCGCGGCGATCTCGATTCCCCCGACGTCCAGGTCACCGACGACAGTGGCATCGTTACCGTTGCCGCCGCCGGACGAGAGGCTTGCGACTCCCGCGGTCCCGAAGCCGCAAGCCGACACCTGCGCGAGCACCACCGTCATGCAGGACAATGCGATCGCGCGACCAATAGGCGGGAGGGATTGAGACGGGTTGGACATCTGCTCTTGCGTTGGTGATCGTCGCCGTGGGCAGCATACTCGTCGCGACTTGGTCCGTCGTGTGCCGCACGCGTGACACTTGGATCGAATCGTTGGAACAAGCCCATGACAATGAACCGATGGGAGGTCAGCGTTCGTTGTCGCGAAGTCTTGGAGCATTCGTGCGGCGCGGGCGAAAGTGGTCGAGGACCATTGTCCCCCAACCGCGAGCACTTACCGAAGATCTCCGCAAATTGCGCTCTTGAGCACGAGTCGCTTCCTCGGCGCCCAGACCGCGAGTTCATTGCCGCTCGGATCGCGGAAGTAGAAGCGCCGGCCGCCAGGGAACTCGAACGGTCCAGTCGTGATCGTGCTGCCCCCGTCGACGATGGCGCGCAGCGACGCCTCGAGATTCTCCGAGTAGAGGATCACGAGCGGGCCGGCGCCGGCCTTCGGCGTGCCGACGCGGAATCCACCGGCTTCGCCGTCGCCAGAACGGATGCCCGCGTACTCGTCTCCGTACGCGTTGAACTCCCACTCGAACGCCGCGGCGTAGAACGCCTGCGCCGCGGCCATGTCGGTCACCGTGAACTCGATGTAGTCGATCGTGTGGTGGGTCGGCATCGGCGCGTCACGACCAGCTCAGGTCGTGCTTCGACAGCGGCAGGCTGCGAATCCGCTTGCCCGTCGCCGCCGCGATCGCTCGCGGGACACGTGGCGCAGGCTCGAAGTCGTGAACTCGAGCATGTGCCCGGCGGTCGAGGTGGGCGCGAGTTCGACCACGGTGTCGGAGCGCGCGTCGACCGGATTGTAGATCGAGAGCCGCAGCGCGGTGTCGCCGCCGATCCTGCTGACACCGAAGACCACGCGGATCCGCAGCTGTGCTCGATGTGGTAGAGCCTGTGATCGCCCGGCTGGTCGTTCCCCGACGGACCGAGGCTCGTCACGAACAGGTCGAGCCAACCGTCGCCGTCGAAGTCGTCGACGACTCCTCCGGTGCCGCGGTGCCACGCGGCGATCCCCCACTGGCTCGCCCGGTTCGAGAACGTGCCGTCACCGTTGTTGATGTACAGCCGGTCACGCGGCACACCGCCCGACGCCAGATAGAGGTCCTGGAACCCGTCGCGGTTGAAGCGGCGGACGGCACCGCCCGCGGCGAAGCCAGCCGCGTACGGCGGTTGGTGGCTGTGAGTGATGCCGGCCCGGGCCGTGCGATCGGCGACATCGCGGCACTCGCGGTGTGCGCTGCGGTCTCGCATCCTCCGGTCCTTGCCGGCCGCTACGATGGACGCGCCGGCAGAAGAATTCCGATCTCACGATTCTCCAGCCCGGCGCGGCCGTCCCGTGACGCAGACTCCTAGTCGCCGATCGTGATAGTCAGACCGTTGGAGAGGTTGATGCAGAGTGGCCCGACGGACGGTGTCGCGATGCACCCGCACTGCACGCAGAACGTGAATCCCGGTTCCAGCCCGGCACCCACCGTGACTCCGTCGGAGAGCGTGCCCCATGAAGGATTGACGACGAGCGCGCAGACGTCGCAGCCGATCGGCGGAGGCACGGTCAGCGGCCCGATCGCGCTGCAGTCACCGAACATGATCACCGGCGGCAATCCGCCGAGGCATGGCTCGGAGAGCGGCGGGCAATCGATCGTGAACGGCGAGCCGGCTGACAGTGTCCCAGTGATCGTCGGCGTACCCTCGCCGGGGCAGCCCGCCGAATAGGAGCGGTCCACGAGCAAGTCGTAGTGGTTGCGCGTTGCGGTACCAGGGTCGTCGAAGAGGACCCTCACGAAGAAGACCTTCGGTGAAGTGCCCATCACGATTCGGCTCAGGTGCTCGTCGTCGGTCGACGATGCCGCACTTTGGATCGGGAACGCGTCGAGGAGCGGGTTTCCTGTCTCCTGATACATCGCCAAGTCGATGTCCCCGACGGAGTGGGTGAAGAGCGCATCGACCGTGATCGTCTGCCCCGGGAATGCGGTGATCGTCCACCAGTCGATGTCGAACAAATCCACGCAGAGATCCTCCGTCAGACCCAACGGCAAGGTGGCCGCCGTGGCTCGCGTGTCGTTGTCCTCGAACGAATCATCGACGCACGGACTCACCTGGACCTTCATGTCGTAGGGGTTGCACACCCAGAACTCGCCGGCGGGTCGGTACGCGTCGACGACGACGTACAGATCCTGTGTCGAACCAGTGTCGTTCACCCAGAGGATCGACTCGTGGTTCGTCACACTGATCGACCGGACGAGGTAGTTGGTTTCATCGTGGCAGGCACCACTCGCGACGCTGTACGCGTAGAGATCGATGTCGCCGAACACGTGGACGAACTCCAGGTCGACTTCCAATTCGAACCCGTTCGGAACCTGCACGAGGTAGTAGTCTTCGTCCAGGCCGCCAGCGGCATCCTGGCCGAACAGTCTGAGATCGGTCGAGACTCCGAGCGGGGCGATGACCGGCGTGCTGCAAGAGTCGTTGTCCTCGAGCGAGTCATCGTCGCCGTCCGTGCAGAATGCAGCGTATATCCGGTAGTCGTTGCAGCTGAATCTGGACCCGTAGGCGTCCACGACGAACAAGATGTCCGCCGCACTGCCCGAGTTGTTCTCGATCGCGACGGACTCGTTGTCGGTCGTGCTGTCAGACACGACGATCTGGCTGGTTTGATCGTGGGTGACGCAACCTCCCGTCACGTCGTACGCGTAGAGGTCCAGGTCACCGTAGCCGTGCTCGAACTCGATTCCGACGTAGACCGTCTCGCCATCCGGGACGTTCACGATGAAGTAGTCCTCGTCCTTGCCGTGGACCGCGGCTGCGCCGAACACGCGGCGGAGCACCGGAGTCGTTCCGATCGGCGTGACGAAGAGCATCTCGGCCTGCGAGCAGTCGTCGTTGTCACCGAAGAGGTCGTCGTCCGGATCCTCGGTGCAGAGTTCGAAGGTGTACACGGCTCCGGCGCTCGAGACCGAGTTGTCGAACTGGTTCCCATTCACGCCGGGTGCGCCGCCGTCCTCGTTGTAGGCCCCCGCGACGACGGTCGTGCCGTCGATGGCGACATGGTCTCCGAAGTTGTCCCCGGCGTCCGTGTTCGTCGCCTTGAAATGGAACCGATCCCAGCCCGACCCCGATCGCACGAACAACATCGCGGATCCCGCGCTGGCGGCGAGTTCGTTGCGCGGTGCGTACCAACCCGTAAAGCCACTGTCTTCGAGGGTCGAGCCGACGAGGATGTAGTCGCCGCTGATGGATACCGACTTGCCGAACAGGTCCAGCGAGTCGACCTGTGAGTCCTTGAGGTAGTCGGAGGAGAACCATGTGCCTCCGGAGCGCTCGAAGACGTACGCTGCACCCGCGTCCGACGCGTCGTTCAGCGAATCGTCGCCGTTGACGGTCGTCGCCGAGCTGTCTTCGCGCCACGCCCCGACGACGATCAGGTCGCCGTCGACGTCGACACTGATGCCGAACTCGTCGCCGGCCTGGGTGTTGGGTGCCTTCAGGTACCCCTGCTCGAACCAACTCGAAAGGAGTCTGTGGTAGACGTAGACGGCACCCGCGTCGGTGGCGCTGTTGTCGAGTTGGTTACCCCCGACACCCGTCGCGCTGCTGTCTTCGCGCCGAGCACCGATGGCGATCGTGTCGCCCGAGATCGCGACCGAGACGCCGAACAGGTCACCCGACCCCGCGTTCCCGGCCACCAGCTTGGCTTGCTGGGTCCAGGTCGAACCCGTCCGCGTGAACACGTAGGCCGAGCCCGAGTCAGTGCCTACGGCGCTGTCACTGAATGCCCCGACCAGGATCGTGTCGCCGTCGATCGCCACGGCGTTGCCGAAGTTGTCGTTGATCCCTGGGTCCGACGCCTTGAGATAGGCCTGCTGGGACCATGTGGAACCGCTGCGCACGAATACGTAGGCAGCGCCGGCGCTGAGGGCGCTGTTGTCGGATTCGTCGCCGTTCACGCCAGCCGCGGCGCTGTCCTCGAACATCGCGCCGACCACGATCGTTTCACCATCGATCGCGACGGAAGAACCGAACAGGTCCAGGGCCTCGGTGTTGGAAGCCTTCAGGTACGCCTCCTGCACCCAGGTCGAGCCGCTCCTGACGAACACGTACGCGGCTCCGGCGCTGGTCGCGCTGTTGTCGGATTCGTCTCCGTTCACACCGGTAGCGGCGCTGTCCTCGCTACCGGCGGCGATGACCATCGTGTCGCCCGAGACGGCGACCTTGGAGCCGAAGTAGTCGCTGGCATCTGGGGACGAGGCCTTCAAGTACGCCGGCGAGACCTGGGCTGGTAGCCATGAACAGAGAACCGCGGAGATCAGGACGACGGTAGGAGCGATCGGA
>JAGQQZ010000438.1 GCA_020425915.1 Planctomycetota bacterium
GACCACTGGGAATGTCCGCGCGATCGCATCGGACAGGACGCGGTGTTCGTCTTGCCGCGGCCCGAGATGCGTGGCGGATTCCTGGATCGCGTGCGGAACAAGTTCGATTCCGTCGAGCGGGTCGACCAAGTCAAGGTCTCGCGGCTCGGGATCACCGTGCTGGAGGCCGACATTTTCGTCTGCCGGAACTACAGGGGACCGTCGCCTGGCGGATAGGGTTCGGGTCGGGCGTTTCCGCCGTCAGAGGCGATACTCGAATCCGAACCAGAACTGAGCCTCGTTCTGGCTCGGGTTCCGATCGTTCATGCGGCCGAGCGCGTTCGACACATGGTGGTAGTTGATCCCCATCTGGAGACCCGTGTCGCGTTCGACCGGAATCTCGACTCCGGCGCCGAACGAGAACGTGAAGTTCCACTCGGTGCCACCGGCGGGAACGCGTCCGGTCGACTGCATGTAGCCGCCGGTCAGTTCGGAGAAGACGCCGAATCGCTCACTGCGGAACAGGTACGAGCGACTGACGGCCTCCGCTTCGAGGCCGAACACGTCAGCGCCGGTCGGCAGGTATGTGTTCAACGCGAGCCCGGCGCCGACCGCGAAATGATCGGACGTGTGCCAGAGGTGGCGCGCCTTCAAGCTGACGTCGTCGACGTCGCCGTTGCCGTCCCAGAACACGGACTTCGCGACGATCGGCACCCCGTAGGCCGCACGCACGTCGACCGACCGATCACCGGCCTGCGCCAACCGCGCTCCCTGCGGGAGGGCGGCGCAGCTCGCCAGCAACGACAACAGGAGTGGAAGAAGGCGCAGTGATCGACCTCGGAGGGGAGTCGCGGATCGTCCACGATCGAAGTTGCTCGATCAAGCCGGGGAAGATCGGCCGGCAACGGTGGATCGGAGCGGGTCTCCTCGTCGCTTCGCTGTCGAGCTGCGCGACCTTCACGACCATGCTCGGGCCGGTCGGAGGCTGGCCGGAGGCGCGTCCGTTGCCCGTCGAAGGCACCGATTTGTTCGACTGGAAGGGGATGGTGCACTGCCATTCCTACCTGTCGCACGACTCGTCGGGAACGATTCCAGAGATTCGCGACGCGGCGTCCGCGGCCCGGCTCGATTTCCTGGTGATGACCGATCACCAGACCGACGCATCGATCCGCGATGGTGTCCGCGGTCGGTTGGACGACACGTTGTTCCTCGTCGGTGCGGAGGTCCGCACACCACAGGGGACCGTGATCGCGTTCCCACTGCGCACGCCGCTTCGTCGCTTCATGAGCGCGGGAGCCCTGATCGTCGAAGCGCAGCGGCAGGGCGCGATCGGCATCATGGCGCACGCGGAGGCGTGGAACGACTGGGGTGTCGACAACGTCACGGGCGTCGAGATCGTCAACCTGCACGCGGGTGCGCTCGCGGCCGATCCCGTGTCCGTCATCCTGACGACGTTGTTCCTGCCGATCCGCAGTCTGATGCGGCGCATCTCCGTGCGGGATCCCGAGATCTTCCGCCACTGGGACGAGGCGCTGGCCGCGCGACATCCGCTGAGCCCCGTCGGCGGCGGCGACGCGCATGCGAGCATCCGCGCGTTCGGCCCGCTCGGCGGGACCATCGGCAACTACCGCGAGGTGTTCCTGACCGTGAGCACGCACGTGCTGGCGACCGAATGCACCGAGGAGTCGATCGTGGAGGCATTCCGCGCGGGCCGGAGTTACGTCTCGTTCGACGTGTTCGGTGAGGGCAGCGGGTTCGACTTCCGTGCGATGGACGCCGACGGAGTGCACGTGCTCGGCGCGACGGTCGACGCGTCCGAGTCGCTGCGCTTGCTGGTGAGGACCCCGAGCGTCGCTCGCATCGAGTTGTGGCGGGACGGAGAGATCGTCGAACGCCACGAAGGAACGGAGTTCGAGTTCGATCGGCCGGAGCCGGGGATCTACCGCGTCGAGGCGCGGACGCCGCGCGACACGCCGTGGTTGTTCTCCGGTTCGATCCGGGTGACGGCGGCGGAGGCGCGGTGAACACATCTCGGCCGAGACACCGCGCGTTCGCGACGTTCGCCGTCGGCGCGTTGGCCTGCCTCGTGAGCCTGGGCTGTGACGGTTGGTTCTACTTTCCCGCGCGTGACGGCGGCGATCCGGTTGCGATCGACGGCATCGTCGC
>JAGQQZ010000439.1 GCA_020425915.1 Planctomycetota bacterium
CCTGAGCTTCCTGATGCTGTTCCGCCCGCTCGACACCGGTGTCGCTGGCGGCACGCTCGAGATGGTCGCTGGCAACTGCACGGACCCGGTCGCGACGACGCAGTGCACGATCGACAGTGCGTTCCTCAGCGCGCGCACGGACTTCGCGAACGGCACCAACGGCTGCATCTCGGTCGTGCCCGGCTCGACGTCGGGCTACAGCCCGGGCATCTCGGTGCCGACGAACGGCAACGCCTGCTTCTCGTCGACCGCGACCGACATCTCGCTGAGCATCCTCGGCATCCCGTTGCCGCTGCAGGACGTGCAGATCGGCGGCGAGTTCACGGGTGGCAACCCGCCGACGGGGATCACCAACGGCCTGATCAAGGGCTTCGTGCCCGAGACCGTCGCCGATTCGATCATCCTGCCGGCCGACTCCCCGGTCGGTGCCAACCAGCCGCTCTCGTCGCTGTTGATCGGCGGTAGCGGCAACTGCGATCCAGGCGACGACCGGGACACCTACAACAGCGTCGTCGGCTGGTGGGTCTACCTCAACTACACGGCCGCGGCGGTCCCGCTGCAGTGACGACCTGACGGGAGCGGGAAATCCTCAGCGCGATCGCGCAAGATTCCCGCTCCGTCATGATCGACCTCAAGACCCACCTCGAACACCGCGTCGCCGCCGCGCTCGGAGACCTCGATCCGGCGCAGCGCGACGCGTTGTCGTTGATGCCGCCGAAGAACCGTGAACACGGCGACATCGCGCTCGGCTGCTTCCAGCTCGCGAAGCTGCGCAAGGCCGCTCCACCACAGGTCGCCGCCGAGCTGGCCGCCGCGTTCGAGCCCGACGACCTGATCGAATCGGCGGAGGCGGCCGGACCGTTCGTCAACTTCCGCTACCGCCGCGCGGCGCTCGCCCAGTCGATCGTCGAGAGCGTGCTGCGCGACGCTGCGCCGTTCGGCCGGGCCGCAGCCACCGACACGTCGATCGTCATCGACTTCTCCTCGCCGAACATCGCCAAGCCGTTCCACATGGGCCACCTGCGCTCGACGGTGATCGGCGCGGCGCTGTGCCGGATCCACCGCCACCTCGGCGCGACCGTGCACGGCGTCAACCACCTCGGCGACTGGGGCATGCCGTTCGCGAAGATGATGACGGCGTACATGAAGTGGGGCGAGCGCGACAAGCTCGACGCGAACCCGATGCGCTACATGTTCGACCTCTACGTGCGCTACGGGAAGGCCGCGAAGGAGGACCCCTCGCTCGACGAGGAGGCGGCGCAGCACTTCAAGGCGCTCGAGTCGGGCGAGGAGAACGCCGAACGGGAGATGTGGCGGTTCCTGCGCGACGAGTCGCTGAAGGCGTTCCAGGGTCCGTACGACCGGCTCGGCGTCACGTTCGACCACGTCACCGGCGAGAGCTTCTACGAGGACAAGATGCAGCCGGTCCTCGAGCGCTACGAGAAGGCCGGTGTCCTCGTCGAGTCGGACGGCGCCGACGTCGTCGACCTCAAGGAGTTCGGCATCAAGGTGCCCTGCATCCTGCGCAAGAGCGACGGGACGACGCTGTATCACACGCGCGACCTCGCGGCGGTGTTCTACCGCGAGCAGGAGTTCGACCCGACCCGGATCCTCTACGTCGTCGGTGCCGAGCAGAAGCTCCACTTCCAGCAGCTCGTCGCGGTGCTCGAGAAGATCGGCGACCCGATCGCCAAGCGGGTCGAGCACGTGCCGTTCGGCCTGATCCTCGCGCTGAACGAGGAGACCGGGAAGTGGGAGAAGTTCGCGTCCCGCGGCGGCAACGCGATCTTCCTCGACGAGGTGCTCGACGAAGCGGTCGCCGGCGTGCGCAAGATCATCGCCGAGAAGAACCCCGACCTCGCCGACGCGGACCGGGTCGCCGAGAAGGTCGGCGTCGGTGCGATCGTGTTCAACGACCTCAAGAACGGCCGTGTCAAGGACGTGAAGTTCGACTGGAGTGCGATGCTCGCGTTCGAGGGCGAGACCGGACCGTACGTGCAGTACGCCGGCGCGCGCCTCGCGAGCATCCTGCGCAAGAGCGACGCGCCCGAGGACCCCGACGCGCTGCTCGAGGGCGTCGACTGGAAGCTGCTCGAGGACGCGGCCCCGGTGCTGCTCACGATGCAGGAGTTCGGCCCTGCGGTCGTGCGCGCCGCCAAGGAGAGCGAGCCGAGCGTGATCACGAACCTCATGCTGCGGATCGCCGGTGAGATCCACAGTTACCTGCGCGAGCACCACGTGCTGCGCGCCGAACCCGAACTGCGCAACGCGCGCCTCGCGCTCGTCGCGGCCGCCAAGCGAGTGCTCGCCACGGGCCTCGGATTGATCGGTGTCGCCGCCGTCGACGAGATGTAGTATCCGACGCGAACCACCCACCACGACGACGAATGGAACTCGAATCCTACATCCGCGACGTCCCCGACTTTCCGAAGGAGGGGATCCTGTTCAAGGACATCACGCCGCTGCTCGCGAACCACAAGGCGCTGACCGAGGCGATCGACCGACTGCATGCGCGCTTCGCCGATCATGAGATCGACTGCGTCGTCGGCATCGAGTCGCGTGGGTTTCTGTTCGGCGTGCCGCTGGCGATGCGCCTCGGCTGCGGGTTCGCACCGGTGCGCAAGCCGAACAAGCTGCCCTACAAGACCCACGCCGAGGAATACGACCTCGAGTACGGCAAGGACACGCTCGAGATCCACGCCGACGCGGTGAACCCGGGCGATCGCGTGCTGATCTGCGACGACCTGCTCGCGACCGGCGGAACCATGCGTGCATCGCGCAACCTGATCGAACGCATCGGCGGCAAGGTCGTCGCCTGCGCGGTGCTGATCGAGCTCGGCTTCCTCGACGGGCGCAAGCGTCTCGAGGGCACGCAGGTCGAAGCACTGATCACCTACTGAGGCCGCGACGCCGGCGGCCCCTTGTCGCCGGCGTCGGAGACGCGGC
>JAGQQZ010000440.1 GCA_020425915.1 Planctomycetota bacterium
CTGATGGGCGTGCTGGTGATCTCGTTCGCGGCGACGACGCTCGACACGGCGACGCGTATCCAGCGATTCATCGTCGCGGAGATCGGCGCGGCCGTCGGGGCCGGCTTCCTGACCAATCGGGTCGTCGCGACCGCGATCGCGGTCGTCCCTGGGATCCTGCTCGCGATCGTCGAGGTCCCGGATCCGGCCCGTCCGGACGCCACCCAGGCGGCCGGGCTGTTCCTCTGGCCGATCTTCGGCGCGAGCAACCAGATGCTCGCGGCGCTGACCCTGCTGGTGCTGAGCCTCTACTTCTGGCGACGTCGTCGCCCCGTCATGCCGCTCGTGATCCCGATGATCCTCGTGACCGTGGTCGCGCTGGTTTCGTTGGTCGTCAAGCTCTCGGAGTTCCTGAACGCTGAGAACTGGTTCCTCGTCGGGGTGACCGGCGTGCTGCTCGCCCTGGTGTTGTGGATGCTCGCCGAGGCGGCGATCCTGCTGCGGCGCGGTGCCCCGTCTGCCGGTTGAGCGTTCGACTTGCCGAATCGGCAATCCCCGTGGGTCGATCGGCCGTTGCCGTCGAAGTTTCGAGTTTCTCAGGATTCCAACGGAACCTGGGGACCTCGCCCTTCCGTCCAAGGGGCGTTCTCAGACAGGACGAAGCGATTCTCCTGTTCGCTCTCTCAACAACTTGGTGACTTGTCCTACGGCGCTCGAAGCTACCGGACGTAAAGACTGGCATTCCGTCTCAGAGGGGTCTGATTACTGGGTGCAACGCCCAATGCACGGTCGGATTGCGATCATCCGGCCAACAGTCTTGCTCCGAGCGTTCTCTTCAGGTCAGGACACCGCGGCGCTGCTCGGAGTGCGAGCCAAGCAGTGCTCTTCGCTGCGAGGCGTGTTTTCGGACACGCCTCGCCTCCTTTTAACTCGAGTCGCGAAGGACTTCGAAGCGAGCGTCCGCACTCCGACGCCGCAAACGCGCGTGGAACCCGAGCCCATTCGACCCTCGCGGACGTTACGCTCCGGAGCATGACGGATCCTGAACGGACCAAGCCACCGAGTCACGCGGCCGAGAATGCGCGCCGCATGTGGGAGGACGTCAAGGCGCAGCCGCCCTGGAAGAAGGTCGCGCTCGTCGCGAGCGTGCTCCTGATCGTCGTCGGGTTCGTCCTGCTGGGCGTCGAGTCCTCGGAACCGAATCCGCCCGCGGCGGGCGCGGGCGGGGCCGCCGCGACCGGTCTCGTGCCGACCGAGGATGGCGGGAGTCCGGCGGCCGCCGCCGACGAGACCCAATGGGCACCGGTGTTCCTGCGATTCGGGTTCAGCTTCTTCATCGGCTTCTCGCTCGGCGCGGCGCTCCGGACCGTGCTGAAGATCGTCGTCGTGTTCGTCGGGCTGTTCTTCCTCACCCAGGTGGCGCTCGCCGAGTTCGGCTTCGTCGAGGTCCATTGGGCGAAGATCGGCGAGGAGTTCGGCGGCTTCTTCGACCGCATCGGCGAAGAGGCCGACTCGGTTCGGAAGCTGTTGACCGGCCGATTGCCGTCGGCGGGGCTGGCGGTGTTGGGGCTGTACGCGGGTCTGCGACGCAGTTGATCTTTGCGTGATGCGTGGAGGCGGGCCTCGCTCGGGCTCGCAACGACAGGAGGCGCCCTCCGTCGCCGCTTCGCCGTCGTTCGGCCGCCCTGCGGGC
>JAGQQZ010000441.1 GCA_020425915.1 Planctomycetota bacterium
CACCCCCCAACCCCCTTCTCCATCCTCACCCCATGACCGCACCCACCCAACTCTGGTTCAACCCTCGCTGCTCCAAAGCCCGCGCAACCAAAGCCCTCCTCGAAGACCGCCACGAACCCATCCAGCTCATCGACTACCAAGCTACCCCCCCGACTCGCACCCAACTCGACACGCTGATGCAGCAACTCGGCATCGACGATCCCCGCGAGATGATGCGTCCGAAGGAAGCTGCCTACGCGGAGCTCCATCTGGCCGATGCCACGCGCGAGGCCCTGCTCGATGCGATCACGACGCATCCGATCCTGCTCGAGCGGCCGATCGTGGTCCGCGGCGACCGCGCCGTGATCGCCCGGCCACCGGAGAAATTGGCCGAGTTGTTCGAGAGTTAGTCGCCCCGTCCTTACTCTGCGCCGTTCCGCAGATCCCTCGAACCCCCCGCCAAAGAACCATGTCCTTCTCCCACCGCGGTCGCTCGATCTCGAAGGTCGCCGTCATCGGCTCGGGCCAGATCGGCCCGGACATCGCCCTCTACTTCACCAAGGTCCTGTCGCCGTTCGGCGTCCAGACCGTCGTCGTCGACGTGTCCGACGAGGCGCTCGCGCGCGGCAAGGCCAAGCTCGAGAAGAAGATCGCGAAGGGCGTCGAGACCGGCGCGTTCTCGCCCGAGCAGCAGAGCCGGATGGTCGAGCACGTCGAGTTCACGAGCGACTACGACCGGATCCAGGGCGCTGACCTCGTCGTCGAGGCCGCGACCGAGGACAAGGGACTCAAGCAGAAGATCTTCGGCCAGGTCGAAGGCCTCGTCGGCGACGGCGCGATCCTCGCGAGCAACTCGTCGCACCTCGAGCCCGAGGCGATCTTCGAGCAAGCGAAGCGCAAGGGCCGCGCCGCGGTCGTGCACTACTTCTTCCCGGCCGAGCGCAACCTGATCGTCGAGGTCGTCGAGGGCGCCGACACCGACAAGGACGTCAGCGACTGGCTGATGTCGTTCTACGAGGCGATCGGCAAGGTCCCGCTGCGCGTCAAGTCGCGCTACGGCTACGCGCTCGACCCGGTGTTCGAAGGGATGTTCTTCGCGAGTGCGCTGCTCGCCGAGGCCGGCATCGGCACGAGCAAGCAGATCGACGCGGTTGCGCCGAAGGCAGTCGGCGTGACGATCGGTTTCTTCACGGCGATGAACCTGACGGGCGGCAACCCGATCACCGCCGTCGGACTCGACCACTACACGACGAAGATCAACGAGTGGTACCGCACGCCGCAGAGCCTGAAGGACAAGGTCGCGGCCGGCGAGAACTGGGACGTCCCGAAGCGCGGTGAGGACGTCGAGGTGCCGGCCGAGCTCCGTGAGAAGATCACGCGTCGCCTGCGCGGCGCCTACTTCGGCATCTGCTGCGAGATCCTCGACGCCGGCCTGATCGACCTGTCGGACCTGAACCTCGGCACCAACGTCGCGCTCGACGCGGCCCCGGCGTTCGACTTCATGAACGAGCTCGGCACCGCCGAGGCGCTGAAGCTGGTCGAGGAGTACGCCGGCGAGAACCCGGGCTTCCCGGTCGCCAAGTGTCTCCGCGAGAAGGGCGCGAAGAACGAACCGTGGGACGTCCGCAACGTCATCCGCACCGACCACGACGGCGTTGCGGTCCTGACCATTCGCCGCCCGAAAGTGCTCAACGCGCTCGACGAAGGCGTGTTCGAGGAGATCCGCGCGCGCTGCACCGAGGTCGAGAACGATCCGAGCGTCAAGGCCGCCGTGCTGACCGGCTTCGGCAAGAAGGCGTTCGTCTCCGGCGCCGACGTCAACTTCCTCGCGAAGATCGAGAACGAGGCGCACGGCACCGAGACCTCGCGCGGCTCGCAGTCGGTCCTCAACGTCGTCGAGGACATGAAGAAGCCCGTCGTCTGCGCGCTCAACGGCCTCGCGTTCGGTGGCGGCATCGAACTCGCGATGGCCTGCACGACGCGCATCGCGGTCGGTGATCTCAAGGTGCTCGCCGCCCAGCCCGAGGTCAACCTCGGCATCATCCCCGGCGCCGGCGGCAGCCAACGCCTGCCCCGCATCGTCGGCATCGAGAAGGCTGCGGAACTGCTGCGCACGGCGCGCCCGATCTCGTCGGCCGAAGCGCTCGAGATCGGACTCGTCAGCGAACTCGTCGACGGCGAGCTGCTGCCGCGCGCGATCGAACTCGCCGCCGCGATCGCCGACGGCAAGGTCGAACCGAAGCGCATCACCCGCGAGCCGATGACCGACGTCCCGGCGACGTTGCCGAGCGTCGAGATCGGTCACCGCAGCAAGGCCGTCGACGCGATCCTCTGCGAAGCGATCCTCGGCGGCGCCAAGCTGCCGCTGCGCGAGGCGATCGACTTCGAAGCGAAGTGCTTCGGCAAGGTCTGCACGACCAAGGACATGCGCATCGGCGTCGAGACCTTCCTGACGAAGGGCCCGCGCGCGAAGGCCGAGTTCGTGCACGCCTGAGGCGCGCACGCGAACCACGTCCGAGATCGGCGCGCGGTCCGGATCAGGTGATCACGGCAGTCGGAAGTTGCCGTTGGTCTGGCGCGTCGTGCTCTCCCACAGCAGGTGGCCACCGCGGACCGAGGCGTGGCCGGCCGTGATCGCACCGACGACGACTCCGTCCGGTGTCAACTGCTGACCGCCCGCGAACCAGGTGCCGGTGCTCTGGATCCGGAACCACCCGGTCTCGAGTTCCCCGTTGCCGTCGCAATCGAGGTCGAGTTCCTGCGGATCGTTCGGGAAGTTGTCGAGGTTGGCTTCCGTGAACAGCGGGTTGATGTCCGAGAGGCGGCAATCGAACCAGCAACGGAAGCGGAGCGTCGCCGACAGAGGCAACTCGTTGTCGTTGTAGACTTCGAAGAAGATCGTGTTCTCGATCGTCGGACCGCCGGTGAGGTTGATCAACGTGAGCTGCGAGTTCGCGACGCCGATGAAGTCCGACATGACTGCGTCCGGCAAGGCCTCGTAGGTCACGTCGTCGAATCGAAGGTAGCCAGGGATTCCGCCAGACCGCGTGCTCGTGTGCTCCGCGACGATCGGCGCCCGGATCGGGATCGCGTTCACCATGTAGGTGATGCCACCCGCCGACATGACGACTTCGCTGCCGATCAGGTAGTTGTGTGCCCAACTGGCGCCCATCGCCAGCGTCGGATCCTCGGCCGAGACGACGACGTAGCCTTCCTGGCCCGCTCCGCCGAAGGCGTTGTGGCAAGTCGTGAGCACGCTGATGTGGTCGACCGGCGTCAGGAACTCGATGCGGTCGAAGATCGTGCAGCCGACGGGCATGAACTTGTCGAGTGGGTTGATCGCCGCGTTCGGGTTCGGTTGGACGTTGACGTACTCGAAGTGCAGGTTCGTGCTGCCGCCGAAGCTGATCGGCGTGGCCGGGGTCGTCGCCGTGTTGCTGACGTTGAGGACGGTGAACCAGTTACCGCCGCTACGGTGGACCGGGAAGATGAGCACGCTGCCGGGCTTGCGGCCGTCGGCGAGAACTTCGGGAGCGAACGAACCGACGGCGAGCGCCGCGGTCGCGAGACACGTGAGAGCCTTCATGGGATGTGAGACCGAAAATGGAGGGAAACTGCAGTCGACTCCGAGGAGTCGTCGGAACGCACTCGTGTGCGCAACTCGTGCGCACGAAAGCAGATCCGAATGCAGCCCACCAGTCCTGCGCCGGCCGGCTCGGCGGGGCGACGCGAGCCCGCCGTACGGGCGAGCACAATGCAAGTTCGCGCGACCGCCGCGCGCCCGCTCCCGTGTGCTGCGCGCGCGGCGTTCCGTCGCGGACTCGAACCGACGATCCCATCGAGACGACGTCGGGACGCGCGCGATCGGCCGAGCGGATCTGCCGGCGGCGGCGCGCGCGTTCGCCCATTCGGTGCAACGCAGGATCGCAGGCGTCGACGGCCACCGAGTCGACACCGCTCGGACCGGCGAGCGTACCGCGTGACGGGCTGGCGCGAGCGAACGCGACTGGCCTACTGGCAGCCCAACAGACCCTGCGACATGTGGATGACCAGGTTCTCCACGGTCACCGCCTGCAGCGAGAACGGCAGCACCGGCAGGCCGGACTGGAACGTGATCGCGCCGTTCGGGTCGAGCGGCAGCGGCAGCGACGTGAACGGTGTCGTCAGCAGCGTGCACCCCAGCAGCGGGAACGCGATCTGGTCCGCGCCGATCATCAAAGCGCCGAGCTGTGCGCCCGGGTCGGTGACCGTGATGTCGTACTGCCCAGGCATCGAGAACCCAGTGACGGCCGAGAGGTCGGCTCCGCACGAGGTGCCGTACTGTTGCGCGCACGCGGTCGGACGGACTTCGAACTGGCAGGCGAACGTCGACGACCGGAGCGGGCAGATGCCGGCCGAGCCGACCGCGGAATCGACGGCCAACTGGATCGTCAGTCCGGCCGCGTCGAGCAGCATCGGGTCGAACGTGAACGTGCAGGCCGCCTGGCAGTGCTCGTTCGTCAGCGGTCCCCAGGGCAGCAGCTGTGCCGAAGCCGTACCAGAGCCGATGGGGAACCCCTGACAGTAGCCGATCGACTCCGAGAGGATCGTCAGGCTGACGTCGACGAGCATCGGGGCCGGAGACGTGATGTGAAACTCCACCTGTGCATCGGACTGACCGGCGATCGTGAACGCCGCGGAGCGAGCGAGTCCCCACATCGTCGCCTTCAGCGATTGCTCGGTCTGCATGACGACGAGATCGGCGTCGCTGGTGAAGCTGAGCGGGACGGTGCTGTCGAAGTGGTAGCCCGCGGTCACGTCCGTTCCGGCCGGAGCCACCGTCGTACCATCGACGACGACTCCGTTACCGAACGTCGTGGCCGTCATCGTGACCTGGGCGTGTGCCGCGGCGCTCAGCGCCAGCGCGAGGGCGAGCGAGTGGATGTGCATCATGCATCCATTCTACGCCATCCCGGCCCGCGCGGTGGCCCATGACCCGTCGCGATCAGCCCTTGACGGTGATCGTTCCGTCCGCGACGGAGACGACTTCGAGTGGCGTGGTCTCGGCGTCCCGGACGTCGAACACGATGCCCATCGCGTCGCTGGCGAGATCGGCCGGCACGACGTCGGGAATCGACACCCAACCGTCGCCGTCGGCTCGTCCGTAAGCAGCGGATCCGGAATAGGACACGACGACGTGTGCGTCGGCGACGCCGGTTCCGTCGGCGCGAACGACGTGGAACCGACGGTCGTCGGCCTGGCTCAGGAAGAGGTCGCGGTCGATGTGCCCGTGCGCGACGATCGAGAGCGCCGATCCCAGCTTGCCGTGGTGGGGGAGGACGGTCAGGGCGTACTCGTGTTCCTGGCAGAGACCGTCGAGGAAGAACTTGCCGCTCCGGCCCGTGACCGCGATGCGACGCACCTCGCCGTCCGCCGCGACGACGATCGCACCGTCGACCAACTGGCCGGACTCGTCGCGAACCAATCCCGCGACCGTGGCCCCGGGACCGACGACGAGATCGTCGACCGGCACCAAGCCGGAACGGCGGCTCGCCTTGAACGGCGCCGATCGCGCCACGCGGCCGTCGGCGTCGCTCGCGACCAGCGTCACTTCGCCTGCCGTCGGCAGCGGGATCCGGAAGCGCCCGAACTGGTCGGCGATCACCGTCGTGCCGGTCTCGCGCACCGCGACCTGGCCGAACGCGACCGCGTCGCCGGCGTCGTCCTTGAGGTAGCCTTCGCCGACGAGCAGCGACCGTTCCGGCGTGGTCGCCGGCGGCACATGCCACGGCGCGGCGTCCTCGAGGACGACGAACAGCGGCTGACCGGGGACTGCGACGCCGGCGGCCGGCGTGAACGGCCCCTCGGACTCGACGACCAGTTCGTGGCTGCAGCGCCCGGTGACCGAGATCGCGAACCGGCCGTCCGCGTCGGTTCGGCCGCGGGCATCACCCGCGAGCGTCCGGACCTCGGCGCCGGCGAGCGGCTTGCCGACCCGGTCGAACACCGCGCCGAACAACTCGACCGGGCGTCCCAGCTCGACCGCGCGCCGCGCGTGCGTGCCGCGCTGGTTGACCCAGTGATCGACCTTCGGACTCGTGAACACCCTGCGCCAGCTCCCGGTCGCCGAGACGACCGTGGCGAATGCCGCGAGGGAAATCAGGATCCAGTGGGAAGGACGGGTCATGAGCGTTAATTCAGGCTCCGCAGGATAGCGAACTCGGGCCGCGGGTGCGCGCACTACTTCGTGCACGCGATGCCCTACGCGCGCCGGACCCAGGACGGCCGCAGTTCTTGCCGGACTTCCGAATTGGCGCGAAACCCTGATTCTCCACCCGGATCGCTCTCGATCGTGGTGCCGGTCTACCAGGAATCCGCCGGCATCCCGGCGCTCGAACGAGCGTTGCGCGCGTTCGAGGCCGACGAGTCCAGAGTCCGGCGGCTCCAGGTCGTGCTCGTCGACGACGGATCGACCGACGGATCGGGGGAACTGCTGCGCCAGAGCTTCGGTGGGTGGCCGAACGCGACCGTGGTCGCCCACGCCCACAACCTCGGACTCGGCGCGGCGCTCGAGACCGGTGCGGCCGTGGCGGATGGCGACTACGTCGCCTGGTTCGACAGTGACCTCACGTATCCACCGGAGCTGCTCGGGCGGCTCGCGGCGGAGCTGGACCTCGGCGCCGACGTCGCCCTCGCATCTTGTTACCACCCGGACGGCGGAGTCGATGGGGTTCCGGCGTGGCGACTCGCGCTGTCACGCGCGGCGTCGGCGGTGTACTCGCGACTGACGGGCGGGGTGCTCCACACCTACACCTCGATGGTCCGTGCGTATCGCCGGGAGACGCTCGACGCGTGCAGCTCGACTCGCGAGGGCTTCCTCGCGGTCACCGAGGTGCTGCTCCGAGCGCTGCGCGCCGGCAAACGTTGCGTCGAAGTACCCGCGGTCCTCGCGCGCCGGCGGGCCGGCCAGAGCAAGATGCGCATCGTCGGCGTGGCGCTCGGTCACCTCGGGCTGGTGGCGTCGTTGAAGCTCGGGAAGCTGAACCCGCCGCGACCACGGGTATGATGCGCCGCGTGTTCGCGGTCACCCAACTCGCGGAGTGGACGGAGGACGTCACGGCCAGGTTGCTGGGGACCGTGGACGACCTCGAACCGGACGAACTCACCGTCCCGTACATGCCGACGATCAATCCGCCGGTGTGGGAGGTGTGCCACGCGGTGTACTTCCTCGAGTACTGGGTGCTGCGCGATCTGCTCGGCCAGCCGCCGTTCCGGGCCGACTACGACGCGATCTTCGACTCGATGACGGTCGGGCACGAGAGCCGCTGGCGGTTGCGGGTGCCGGACGTGGCGGGTGCCCGCGCATACCTGGAGGACGTTCGGGATCGCGTGCTCGCGGCGTTGGGTGCCGACCACCGCGACGAGTTGCTGCCGTACCGGGTCGCCTACTCGGTCTTCCACGGCGACATGCATGTCGAGGCGATCGCCTACTGCCGGCAGGCGCTCGGCCTGTCGAACGCCGATGTCAGAGCGCGCGAGCCGACGGCCCGAACCGAGGACGCGTCGGGTGACGCGTCGATCGGAGGCGGGGTGTTCGAACTCGGTGCGCGCGACGACGGATCGTTCTGCTTCGACAACGAGAAGTGGGCCCATCCGGTCGAACTCGATCCGTTCGCGATCGCGCGAACCGCGGTCACCGAGGGACAGTTCGCGGCGTTCGTCGATGACGAGGCGTACACGCGCCGTGAGCTGTGGAGCCCGCGTGGTTGGCGGTGGTTGCAGAGCGTGCAGGTCGAGCTGCCGTTGTACTGGCGGCGCGGTGCATCGGGCTTCGAGCGCCGGGTGTTCGACGAGTGGGCGCCGATCGCGCCCTCGCGCGCGATGATGCACGTGAACTGGTACGAGGCGGACGCCTACTGTCGGTGGGCCGGCCGGCGCTTGCCGAGCGAGGCCGAATGGGAGCTGGCCGCGGCCACTCCGGAGAAGCGGCCGTTGCCGTGGGGCGACGAACCCGCGACCGCGCAGCGGGCGAACTTCGACGGTGCGTACGGTGGCGCGATCGACGCGGCCGCCTTGGCCGGCGGGGACTCGGCGACTGGCGTCCGACAGATGTTGGGCAACGTGTGGGAGTGGAC
>JAGQQZ010000442.1 GCA_020425915.1 Planctomycetota bacterium
ATCCTCGCCGTCGGATTCGGGTTCCTGCCGGGAACGGTCGTCGACCAGCACTTCTCCCAGCGCGATCGCCTCCCGCGCCTGCGCAACGCGCTGGAGGCGCGGCCGGGTCGGGTCGGGCTCGGGATCGACGAGCGCACGGCGATCGAGGTTCACGGCCGTCGGATCACGGTCATCGGCGAAGGTCGGGTCACGGTCCTGCTCGCAGCCGGCGCCGGTCGGCCCGAACGGATCGAGCACCTGACCGCCGGCAACACGACCGACCTGACCCGACTGCGCCGCGCAGCCCGCGACCGTGCCGGCCCGGCGCACGCCGTCGAACTCCGTGTCCCGGCCGGTCCCGTGTTCCTCGGCGGGGGGGACGACCTGCCGTCGGGGGCGGCGGACGACTTCGTCCGGCGGGCGGGCGGCGACGCGGCACGAATCGTCGTCGTCGACACCGGCGGCGGCGAGCGCACCGAGGCCTTGCTGGAGGCGGTCCGCGCCGGCGCGCCCGAATCGTGCAACCTGTTCCTCCCGTCCGGTTCGCTGCAGCTCGTCGATGTCCTCGCCGAGTCGACCGGCGTCTGGTTCGTGGGCCCACGTCCGTGGGAGGTCCTCGACCGGTTCGGGGACGACGCGCTCCGTCGCGCGCTCCAGGAGCTGCTCGCACGCGGTGGCGCGATCGGCGCGTCCGGCGCCGTCGGGTCGGTGCTCGCGTCGTCAATGGTCCGGGGCGACCCACTCGACGACGAGATCTTGTTCGCCGAGGGCTACGACCAGGGTCTCGGTGTGCTGTCCGGCTTCGCCATCGACCTGCGTGGCGGCGTCCCGCGCGAGACGAGTGAACTGCGGCGACTCGTTGCGCCCGACGGTGCGATGTACGCGCTCGTTCTCGACCCCGACGCCGTGGCGATCGTCGAACACTCGACGATTCGCGTGCTCGGCGAAGGATCCGTACGAGTCGTGCAGGCTGGCGACGGCGACGGACCCAAGATCGCGGTCGTCGAAGCCCCGACGACGTTCGACTACCTGACCTGGCGACCGCGTTGACGCGACGCTTCCTGTTCCTGGACCCGTTCCACGGCGGCTCGCATGCGGCGTTCGCGGACGCGATCACGCGCGGCGTCGACGCCGACTGGACGCTCGCCACGCTGCCGGCCCGTCACTGGAAGTGGCGCATGCGCGGTGCGGGGCTGTGGTTGCGGGAGAAGCTCGACGACACGCGATACGACCTCGTCGTCGCGACGTCGATGTTCCCGCTCGGGGAACTGGCCGGGCTCTGCCCATCGCTGCGCGACACGCCGACGCTGCTCTACTTCCACGAGAACCAGCTCGCCTACCCGGTGCGGTCGGAACATGCGAGCGAGCGCGACCAGCACTTCGCGTTCACCCAGATCACGGCCGCCGCGGCCGCGGACGGCTGTGCGTTCAACAGCGAGTACAACCGGGACTCGTTCTTCGACGGCATCGAACGCGTCCTCGGTCGCATGCCGGATGCGCGTCCGCGCGGTCTCGTCGACGAACTTCGCGACAAGAGTCGTGTCCTCCCGGTCCCGATCGACCTGCCCGATCCCGGCGAGATCACCGATCCGCCCGGCGACCGGGCCGAAGGGCCGATCGTCCTCTGGAACCACCGTTGGGAACACGACAAGCGACCGGACCGGTTCTTCGACGCGCTGCGCGCACTCGCGCGCGAAGACGTCCCGTTCCGGCTCGCGGTCTGCGGTGAACAGTTCCGCGAGCGTCCCGCCGAGTTCGCCGCCGCACAACGCGACCTGGCCTCGCGCATCGTACACTGGGGCTTCGTCGAGGACCGGTCGCGCTACGCCGAACTCCTGCGCCGTGCGCATCTCGCCGTGTCGACCAGCGACCACGAGTTCTTCGGCGTGTCGATGCTCGAAGCCGTCCACGCCGGCGCCGCGCCGCTCGTGCCGGACCGGCTGTCGTACCCGGAGCTCTACCCGGCCGAGTATCGATACGGGGAAGGCGAACTGCCGACGCGCCTTGCCGCGCTCTGCCGGGCATGGACGGCCGGCGAGATCTCGCTGCGCGCCGACCGGACCGAACACACCGCACCGTTCGCCGCAGACCGCGTGCTGCCAAGCTTCGCGTCCTGGTTTCAGGAGTACAGTCGGCGGAACGTCTCGTAGTTGATCTCGATCGTGCCACCCGGCTCCACGGTGAGTTCGCGCAGCCGCGCCGGATCCTCGATGCACTGCCGCAGCACCGCGGCCAGCGACTCGGCCGAGCCCGCGTCGAACAGGTAGCCGTTCTCGCCGTCCCGCACGACCTCGGACAACCCGCCGAGGTTCGACGCGATCACCGGGACACCGGCCTCGAACGCCTCGAGCACGACGAACGGTGTGTTCTCGTACCAGGTCGACGGCACGACGAGCACGTCCGTCGCCGCCAGTACGTCGTCGAGCTGCTCACGCGAGAACGGTCCGGGGAACCGGATCCGCGGATCCCCTTCGGCCTTGGCGAGCACGCCGGCGATGTAGTCGCGGAACATGTACTCCTCGGTGCGACCGTGGATCGTCAACTCGAGCTCGGCGTCGATCCGGCGCACGGCCTCGACGAGGAGGTGCGGCGCCTTCCAGGGCGACAGGACGCCGGCGAACGCGACTCGCAACGGATCGCGGGGGCGGTCGACCTCGGAGCGTCGCACGCGGCCCTTCTCGAGCCCGTACGGCACGACCGTCATGCGATCGCGCGGTAGTCCGTTGCGCGCGAACATGTCGGCGAGGAAGCGCGACGGCGCGACGATGCCATCGGCCAGTGCGAGGCGGCGGATCTGCACGGCCGGCCGGCGCAGCAACGCCGCGAGCTTCGCTGCCGCGCCACCGCCGGACAACGACCCCTGCAACCCGGTGGCGGCGTCCCTTGCGAGCGTCACCGCAGCGTCGTCCGAAGCCGTGTGCTCGAGACCCGGATAGGCGCAGGAGACGCAGCCGATGCCGCCGTCGGGTGGACCTTCGCACAGCCCGCCATCGCTGCGCAGCAGCGTGAAACGAGGGCAGAGGTACCAGAAGTCCATCAGGTTCACGATCGAGCGGACGCCGAGATCGTGCGCGACTTCGAGCAGGTCCGAGCCGAGGTTGCGAAGGTGGAAGAAGTGGATCGCGTCCGGATCGACCTCCTGCAGCAGGTCGCGGAACATCCGCGCGACGACGGGATTCTCGTAGTCGCGCAGGATCTCGTTCGGATTCAAGCCCTCCCAGTGCCGGAGTCGCCGCACCCGGAAGCCGTCGTACGGCAGATCGAACACGAGCAGCGGTGGGTCCTGCCGATCGTAGATCGGCTCCAGCGAGAGGATCTCGACGTCGTCGCCGCGTCGTCGCGCCTCGCGCGCCGTCGCGAGACAGTACTGCTCCGTGCCCGAGTGACACTCGGGGAAGAACTGGTGGACGACGTACAGCAGCTTCATGGGGCTCGCACCAGGGCCAGAAGTTCGCGCACCGCGTCGTCGAGGTCCAGCGTCTCGTGCACGACCTCGCGGCCACGGGCTCCGACGGCGGCGCGCGCGTCGCCGTCGCACAACACCTCGGCCAGTCGCTCGGCGAGCGCGACGGCGTCGCCCGGCTGCACGAGGAAGCCGCTGACCCCGTCCTCGATGATCTCCGGGATCCCGGAGATCGGCGTCGTCAGGACCGGCACGCCGAGCGCCATCGCCTCGGTGAAGAAGATCGGGATGCCGTCGCGCTCGCCGTCCGGTGCCACGATGCACGGCATCACCGCGAGGTCGGCACGCCGAAGTTCGGCGTGCACGTCGGCGGTCGTGATCGGCCCGAGGAACGTCACACGATCGCCGATGCCGTGCTCCGCGACGAGCGTCTCGAGGCGGACGCGCTCGGGGCCGTCGCCGGCCAAGCGCCACTCGCAGTCGATGCCGCGGTCTCGCAACGCGGCGATCGCGGGCGGCAGCAGGTGCAGTCCCTTCTTCGGCACCAGGCGACTCGCCGAGAACAGGACTCCGCGTCCTGCGGGTTCGGCGCGGTCGTTCCAGTCGTCGAGATCGAGTCCGAACAGGATCACCGGGATCCGCTCGGCGACCGATCCCGGCACGAGTGCGCGGACGCGCTCACCGCAGAACGCCGTGCACACGCGGAAGAACCGACTCGTGTCGTACTTCGCCCGGAGCATCCGGTGGTCGTACTCGAACTCGAAGTCGACGTACGAGGTGATCGAGTACGGCCGGTCCAACAACACGGCCGCGCCCATCACGACGTTGGCCGAGTAGGTCGAGCCGTAGACGTGGATCGGTCCCGGCGGCCGGGTCGCGAGCCAGGACGCGAGCGCGAACGCGTTGCCCGGGTGCCGCGGCTCGCGGCACGGCAGCTTGCCGAACAGCCCCGCGATGCCGCCCGCGTCGTCGCGATACATCCGCAAGAGTCGGCTCGCACGACGCGGATGCAGCAGCAACCAACGCATCACCTGGACGTAGCGACGGACGATGCCCGGCCGCGGGACCGTGGCGCCTAGCGCCGCGACCGCGTCCGACTCGGCGTGTCGCGGCGCGTCGGGAAGGCCCCGCTCGAGAACGACGAGGTCGGCGTTGCCGTCCGTTCTCACCATCCGCACGGCTTCGCGGTAGATGAAGGTGTGCGACAGGTCGGGCGCGACGGGCAGCACGACCTGCAGCCGCCCGCCACCGTCTCGGGCGCTCGACCTGGCCGGCGGCA
>JAGQQZ010000443.1 GCA_020425915.1 Planctomycetota bacterium
CGGGATCACGGCGGTGATCCGGTCGGCCGACGCACGTCGCAGGCAATCGAGGAACGAGAGCAGCTCGAACAGGTTCTCGTGCACCGGCGGACACGTCGGCTGGACGACGAACACGTCGGCGCCGCGGACGTCGCAGTCCACCTTGAGGTTGATCTCGCCGTCCGGGAAACGCTCGAGACTCGCGTCACCGAGCGGGGTCCCCATGTGGGCGCAGATGTCACGCGCTAGCTGCGCGTGGGCGGTGCCGGAGAAAACGCGGAGTCGATCGCCTCTCATGATTGCCCTCCGTCCCGCGCGCTCGTTCGCTCGCGCAGTCGCTTGGCCGGCACGCCGACCCAGACCTCGTCGGCCTCGATCTTGGTCTCGCGCGTGACGATGGCGCCGGCGCCCGTCATCGAGCGCGCGCCCATCGTCGACGGCGCGACGAGCACCGTGCCGCTGCCGACGAACGCACCGTCGCCGATCACCGTTCGGAACTTGTTCTTGCCGTCGTAGTTCGCGGTGATCGTGCCACAGCCGATGTTCGCGCCGGCGCCGATCTCGGCGTCGCCGAGATAGGTCAGGTGCTTGGCCTTGGTGCCGACTCCGATCCGTGTCTTCTTGGTCTCGACGAAGTTGCCGATCTCGGCACGCTCCTCGAGGACGGTTCCGACTCGAAGATGGCTGAACGGGCCGATCTCGCAGTTCTCGCCGATCACGACGCCGCTGCGGATCACCGTGCACGGCAGGATGCGTGTGTCTCGGCCGATCTCGACGCCGTGGTCGATGAACGTCGTCGCCGGATCCTCGATGCAGACACCGTTCGCGAGGTGCTGGAGCAGGATTCGCTCACGCATCAGGTCGGTGGCGATCGCGAGTTGGCGCAGGTCGTTGATCCCGCTGACCTCCTCCGCGTCGGCGACCTCGACCGCGATCGCCGTCCGTCCGTCTTCGAGCAGCGCTTGGATCGTGTCGGTCAGGTAGAGCTCGCGCTGGGCGTTGTCGTCGGACAGTCCCTCGAGCAGTGGACGCAGCACGGCCGCGTCGTAGCAGTAGATCCCGGCGTTGATCTCGGGGATCGCGAGCTCGTCGTCCGAGCAATCGCGCTCCTCACGGATCCCGACGAACTCGTCGTCCGCATCGCGCAGGATCCGACCGAGGCCGGTGGGGTCGTCCGGCAGCGCGGTCAGGACCGACACCCCGTGATCGCCCCTCGAGGCCCGGAGCTCGACGAGGGTATCGACGGTGATCAACGGCACGTCGCCGTAGACGACCATGACGTCGCCCTCGAATCCTTCGAGCGCGTGCATCGCGACCTGGACCGCGTGTCCGGTGCCGCGAGGCTCACCCTGATCGACGATCGTCAGACCCGACCGATCCGCCAGCGTCCGCTCGATCTCGTCCTTGCCATGGTGCAGCACCACGACCGTCCGATCCGGCGTCAGGTCGGCGACCGTGTCCAGAACGGTACCGAGCAGCGTCCGGCCGCAGAGCGGCAAGAGCACCTTCGGAATGCTGACCTTGGTTCGCGTGCCGAGACCGGCAGCGAGGACGATGACCGCAAGTGGACGGGGCATGGACCCGAGTGTCCGCGCGCATCGACGGCGCCCGGGACACGGAAAAAGGGGGCGGGATTGTCGGGACGGCCGGCGGCCCGGTCAAGGCCGATCCGGCCCCTCCGCGGCGACCGCGCGCGGCCCGTTCCACCGGCCGAGGGATTCGCGGATAACGGGCGCCGAACCGACGCGTCCTGGCCCCCGGAGACACATGACCGTGAAAGCCATCTCGCTCTGCGGATTCCTCACCCTCGCCATGTTCGGCGCCCCGAACGCCGCGCCCCTGCCCGCAGGACCCGGCGGGGTCTACGACGCCGCGGTCCGGTTCGGAGAAGCCCTCGCGAACGGCGATGCGGAGCACCTCGGGACCGCGCTCGTCCGCTCTCGCCAGGGCATCGAGTTCACGACCGGCACCGACGGCCAACTCCACCACGAGGAGCCCGAGACGCCGTTCGACTTCTACGACGTCGGCGCGGACGGTCGGCCGTGGATCGCACACGAGATCGAACCGCTGCTCGGGGGCCTCTCGCGCTTGGCGGATCCGAAGCTCGGACGTCCCGCGACCCGCGTCACGAGGGCCTACGCCGACTGCCCCGGTGAGCGGTGCAGCTTCGTCGTCGTGGAGTTCGAGCGGGTCTGGGGAACCGGTGAGTCGGCGCGGACCGTGCCGATGCGGGCGACCGCGCTCCTGCGCTGGGTCGGCGGCGAGGGTACCGCGTTCAAGCTGTTCCACTGGCACGCGACGCCGCGCTGACGAGCGCGGCGACCTCGGCCGGGTCGAACGCGAGCGCGCTCGGGCCGGATCCTCGGCTCCCGAGTCGCGCACCGATCGCGACGTCGTGTTCGACGGACCGCTGCGTCCGCGCGCTCGCGTGGACCTGCAGCACTCCGGTCCGACGCACGAGGTCCTCGACCACGTCGCTCCGCACCCCGCCCGCGGCGACGATCGCCACTCGGTCACCCGCACACACGACCAGCTCGCGGAGCCGCGCCACGCCGTCCGCTGCCGAGTCGGCAAGGCCGGACGTCAGGACACGCCGAACCCCGAGACCTGCGATGGCCTCGAGAGCCGCGGTCGGATCCGCGACGAAATCGAACGCCCGGTGCACGACGACGTCGAGCGGACGCGCGTGCTCGATCCACGCACCGATCCGGTCGAGGTCGAGCGATCCGTCCGGCCGCAGCGCGCCGACCGCGACGGCATCCACGTCGGCCTCACGAGCGACGTCGAGATCGAATCGGACCGCGTCGGCCTCGGCGGCCGAGTAGACGAAGTCGCCCGGCCTCGGGCGCACGAGCACGACGAGTTCAGTCTCGACGACGGCCCG
>JAGQQZ010000444.1 GCA_020425915.1 Planctomycetota bacterium
CCTCCTGTCGTTGCGAGCCCGAGTGAGGCCCACCCCGAGTCCTCACATCACCAACCGCCCAACCCCGAATCCCAACCCCCATCCATGAACCTCCGCGACGCGCTCCACACCCGCCGCACGATCCACCGCTACAAGACCGACGCCCTCCCCGAAGGCGCGATCGAACGCGCCCTCGCCGCCGCGATCATGGCACCGAACCACCGCCTCACCTGGCCGTGGCGCTTCGTCCGCGTCGGCCGCGACACCCGCGCCCGCATCGCCGACCTCGCCGTGCGACTCAAACAGAAGCCCGACGTCGCCTGGACCGACGAACTCGAGGCCAAGGTCCGCGACAAGATCCTCAACCCGGCAGAGCTCGTCGTCGTCAGCATCGTGCGCCACGCGGATCCATCGACGGCGCGCGAGGACTACGCAGCGGCGGCGTGCGCGATCCAGAACCTGACCCTGTCGCTCACCGCCGAGGGCGTCGGCACGAAGTGGAGTTCGGGCAAGGTCACCTGCCACGCCGAGACCTACGAGCTGCTCGGCATCGAGGCCACCGAGCAGGAGATCATCGGCTTCGTCTGGGCCGGGATCGCCGCGGACGAACCGAAGACACCCGAGCGACCGCCGCTCGACGGCTTCGTGCGCCAACTCCCCTGAGCCGCGGATCGTCTCGAATCGGGAACGTCGATGCCACCGAGGCGTCGGCTCGCAGCCCGTAGAGCACCGGCGAGCGTCAGGTAGGGTCGAGTGTTCGCTCTCGACTCACTTCGAAGACGCCATGCTCCGCACCTTCGCCACGCTCGCTCTCTCCGCAGCCGTGCTCGCTCCGGCCGCGATCGCCGACGGCCGCAAGCCCGGAACGGTCCTGATCTACCCGGTCCATCGCTCGGGACCGGATTACTTCACGGTGCTCTGCGTCACGAACACGAACACGACGCCTGCCTCGCCGACGACGTTCGGCGGCTCGACGAACGTCCACTTCGAGTACTACAACGTCGTCCCGAACCCGGCCAACCCGTTCGTACCGCTCGACTGCGTCGTGTTCGATCGCGTCGAGTTCCTGACGCCGGCGGACACGCTGTGCGTTCTGACCACGTGCCACAACGCCTCGGCGCCGGGCGGGCAGGAGGGATACGTCAAGGTCACGGCCCAATCGACGATCGAGCACGACACCGACTGGTGCTTCAACTTCCTGATCGGTTCGGAGATGGTCATCAACGCCTACGGCGCGATGTACTCGGTCAACGCCAAGCCGATCTCCACGCTGCCGAACTGCCAGCCCGAGCCGCAAGCATTCAAGGGTCTCGCGATCCCGGCCTTCATCGCGTCGGCCGACTCGAGCCTCGCGCTCGCGACGAACATCCCCGGCAACCCGTACGCGATCCGTCACCTGCTGTTCTCGGTCTGGAACGACAACGAGGTCCCGCTGTCGGCGACGCTCGCGTTCCGCTGCTGGTTCGATCAGCCGCTGTCCACGATCAGCCCGCTGTTCACCGACGCGTTCCTGCGCTCCGTCCCGAACGATCCGGACGAGCTCGACATCAACTGCGACGGCGTGGGTGACTTCGAGACCGGTTGGGTCCGGATCGACACGACCAACGTCTCGCTGCCCGGCGGCGCGGTCGGCGGTCCGCCGGCTCCGCTGTCGCCGTCGGTCAGGCTCACGCCGGTCGGCGCGTACCCGACGACGAACGCGTTGCGCGACATGGAGATCCTGACCGGGCAGCTCACGATGGCCGGCAAGACCAACATGGCGATCGACTTGATCCTCACCTTCTGAACTCCGCGCGGGTGCCCGACGACGGGCGCCCGTGACTCTCACGCACCGTCTGACTCGAGTCCCATGTTCCGCACGCTGACCCACATCGCGCTCGCGACCGCACTGCTCGGCGCGACCGCCATCGCCGACGGCCGCAAGCCCGGCTCCGTCCTGATCTACCCGGTGCATCGCTCGGGACCCGAGTACTTCACGGTGCTCTGCGTCACGAACACGAACACCGCGCCGATGACCCCGACGAGCCTCGGTGGGTCGACGAATCTGCACTTCGAGTACTTCAACGTCGTGCCGAACCCGGACAACCCGTTCCTGCCGCTCGACTGCGTCGTGTTCGACCGTGTCGAGTACCTGACGCCGGCCGACACGCTGTGCGTGCTGACCGCGTGCCACAATGCCACGGCAGGTGGTGGCCAAGAGGGATGGGTCAAGGTCACCGCGCAAGCGCCACAGGTGTTCGACACCGATTGGTGCTTCGACTTCCTGATCGGCTCGGAGGTCGTCGTGAATGCCTACGGCGCGATGTACTCGGTCAACGCCGATCCGATCGCCACCATTCCGAACCCTGTCTGCCTCTACGAGGCGCAGAGCGGCAGCGGGCTGCTCGTCGATTCCTACGTCGCCGCCCTCAACTCGAGCCTCGCACTCGCGACGAACATCCCGGGCAACCCGTACGCGATCCGGCACCTGCTGTTCTCGGTGTGGAACGACAACGAGACCGCGCTGTCGGCGACCCTCGCGTTCCGGTGCTGGTTCGATCAGCCACTCGCCGCGATCAGCCCGCTGTTCACCGAGCAGTTCCTCCGCTCGGTCACCAACGACCCCGAGGAACTCGACATCAACTGCGACGGGATCGGCGATCTCGAGACCGGTTGGATCAAGATCGACACGACGGACGTCACGCTCCCCGGCGGCGCAATCGGAGGTGGGATGATGGTCCAAGCGTTCCCGATCCTGAACATCGTGGTCAACGGCACGACCGTGGCCCGTCCGATCGTGCAGAACCGCGACTTCGAGGTCCTCAGCGGCATCATCTCGTCGATCGAAGCGACCAACGGCGCACGCAACCTCTGGATCACGGTCACGCCGCAGGTCCTGCCGCCGCTGCCGTAACGGATCGCCGCCGCTCCGGCGCGTCGACGTCAGAGTTCGAACTTCTGCCGGTGGACCGGGACGGCGACGTCCCGGAACCCGGCGTCGTGCAGGCGCTCGGCCATCTTGAGCGCCTGCGGTTCTTCGCCGTGCACGACGAACACCTGTTTCACGCTCTTCTTGAGGTGGTCCAGGTTCTCGAGGATCTCCTTGTAGTCCGCGTGCGCCGAGAGTCCACGCATGCTGCGGACCTGGCATCGGACTTGGAATTCCTCGCCGAACAGCCTGACCTCCTTCACGCCGTCGACGAGTCGACGTCCCAGCGTGCCATCGGCCATGTAGCCGACGGCGAGCACCGTGTCGCGCTTGTGGCCGATCGACTGCTTGAGGTGGTGGATGATGCGACCCGACTCGCACATGCCCGACGCGGCGATGATGATCCCCGAACGCAGCGAGTTCAGGCTCTTGCTCTCCTCGACCGACGCGACGTAGCGGCAACCCTCGAACAGGAACGGTCGCCGTCCCGACGCGAGGATCGCCCGCGTCTCCTCGTCGTACAGCTCCGGATAGCTCGCGAGGATCTTGGTCGCCTTCGTGCTCAGCGGCGAATCGACGTAGATCGGCAGCTTCGGGATCGCGCCCTCCGCGATCAGGTTGCCGAGGAAGTAGACGACGTTCTGCGTCCGGCCGACCGAGAACGCCGGGATCAGGATACGCCCACCGTCCTCCATCTCCTGATTGACGATCTTGCCGAGTTCGGCCTGCAGGTCGGGAGCCGGGTCGTGGAGACGGTCGCCGTAGGTCGACTCCGTGAGGAGCACGTCGACTTCGGGCAGCCGGGCCGGCGAACGCAGCACGGGCAGCGCCTTGCGACCGTGATCGCCGGTGAACGCGATGCGCAATTCACGCCCGCCGTCGTCGATCCGCAGCACGACCATCGCCGATCCGAGGATGTGACCGGCGTCGTAGAACTCGCAGCGCACGCCGGGGATGACCTCGAACTCCTCGTTGTAGCCCTTGCCACGAAGCTGCTCGACCGTCTCGCGCACGTCGTCTTCGTCGTACGGCGGCTGGAAGCCGTCCCGGTGCTTCTTGCGCAGGTACTTCGCGTCCTGCGCCTGGATGTGCGCCGAGTCGTAGAGCAGGATCTCGGTGAGGTCCTTGGTCGCGTGGGTGCAGTAGATGTCGCCCGCGTAGCCCATCTTGACGAGTCGCGGCAACGACCCGCTGTGGTCGATGTGCGCGTGCGACAGGACCACGGCGTCGACGTCGAGGATCTCCTCGGGCAGCTCGCTGTTGGCCTTGTTCGCCATCGCCCGCGGCCCCTGCACCATGCCGCAGTCGAGGAGCACCTTCTTGCCGTTGATTCGCAGGAGGTGCTTCGAGCCGGTCACGTACCGCGCCGCACCGAGGAACTGGATTTCGATCGTCACGCTGCCTCGCTCGTCAAGTAGACGACATGGGAACCTTCCGGCGGAACGGTCCGTTCGCCGATGACGAACAGTTTCTCCCGGTCGACGTAGAACAGGAACACCGCGCCGCGATTCCGCGCCTTCAGCGACTCCCAGTCGAACTCCTCGCTGAGCGCGGTGACCTTGAAGCTGCCGTGTCGCCAGTAGCGACGGCTGAGCTCCGCGTAGGTGCCGAGTTCGCCCCACGGCGTCAGCCCCATGAGCGCGTGCGCGGTCTCCTTGCGATGGCCGAGCGAACTCGGCGACACCTGCAGCGCGTGCTGACGCCCGATCTCCTGCGCGAAGCTCGTGCAGACCAGCGAGTTGTAGGCGTCGTCGTCGGTCGCGGCGAGCACCCAGGAGACGCGTTCGAGCGGCAGCACGATGCCGGCTTCGTCCGACAGCACGTCGCCGTAGTGCACCTCCATCCCCTCCCGCCGCGCGTGCGAGACGCGCTGGTAGCGCGAGTCGGCCAGGATCACGTAGGCGCCCGCCTTGGTCAGCGCCTGCGCCAACGCGACACCCCAGGTCTGCGCGCCGACGATCAGGATGCCGGTGCCCTCGACGAAGCCGAGGCCGAGCCGGCGCGACAGCGGACGGATCGTCAGTCCGTGCAGGACGACCGTCGCGATGATGACACCGAACACGATCGGCACGAGCAGTTCGGCGTCGGGATAGCCGGCCTGCACGAGCGGATCCTGGAACGCACCGGCGACCGCCGCCGCGACGATCCCGCGCGGCGCGATCCAACTGATCAGCGTGCGCTCATTCCACGGCAGTCCGGATCGGAACGTCGCGACGAGTCCGACCAACGGTCGCGCCACGAACACGATGGCGGCGATCAACACCAGCGGCGTGCCGATCAGCTTCGCGAGCTGGTCCATCTCCAGTCGCGCCGACAGCAACAGGAACAGGAACGCGACCAGCAGCGAGCCGATCTGTTCCTTGAACCGTCGGATGTCCTCGATGCTGTGCTCCTTCATGTTGGCGAGCACCAGCCCCATCGTCGTCACCGCGAACAGTCCGTTCTCGTGACCGATCTCCTCGGCCAGCGTGTAGACGACGAGCACGGCGCCGAGCATGACCGGGTTCTTCATGTGCTCGGCGATCTGGTGGCGCACCAACGCCCGGCCGAGGATCCAACCCGCGGCCACGCCGACGGCGCCGCCGGCCAGCGCCTGCAGCCCGACCGCGAAGACCAACCCGCCGACGGACTCCCCGCTCTCGCCACCGAGCACGGCGATCTCGAACACGACGAACGCCATGAGCGCGCCGAGCGGATCGTTGACGATCCCCTCCCACTTGAGCAACGTTGCCGGCCGCAACGAGATGCGTGAGCTGCGCAGCATCGGCAGGATGACGGTCGGGCCGGTCACGACGAGGATCGCGCCGAGCACGGCCGCGGTCGCCGGCGACAGGCCCGCGATCCAGACGCCCAGCGCCATCACCGAACCGAAGCCGACGACGAGGCCCGACACGATGAGCCGCCACAGCACCGGGCCCGCGAACCGCGCCTCGGCGAACTCGAGCGACAGCCCGCCCTCGAACAGGATGATCGCGACCGCCAGCCGGATCACCGGGTTCTGGAACCGACCGAACTCGAGGTTCGGATCGAACACTCCGGCGATCGGGCCGAGCGTGATCCCGGCCGCGAGCAACAGCAGCAGCGCGGGCAGGCGCAGACGCAACGCGATCCACTGGATGAAGACACCCAGCGCGATCAGCAGCGTGAGAAGGTGGATCGGGTCGAGCTTCATCCCCCGTCAGCTTTCGATCGCCGGCGAGGAGGTGGGTTTGGTCTCGCGCGTGTACATCAGCGCGTAGCCGATGACGCCGACGCCGTAGACCGCGGCGGCGACGTAGATCGTCGTCGTGAAGCCGAACTCGATCGCGAGCATGACCGCCAGCACCGAGCCGAGCACCGAGGTGTAGCCGTTGATCGCCCACGCCCAAGGGATCAGGCCGGGGTCGACTCGGTTGAGCATGCGCAGCCCGAGCGGGAACGGCATGCCCATCGTCAGCCCGAGCGGGGCGAGGATCGCAACCGAGATCGCGACGCGAACCGCCTGCGATTGCCCGAGGAACGTCTCGAAGATCTGTGGGAAGAAGTAGACCGGGACGAGCGAGAGCCCACCCGCGAACAAGGTCGCGCTCCAAGGCAGCGGACACTTGTACGACAGCATCGATCCGATCCCCGAGAACAACAGCATCGAGAACAGGATGACCGCGAGCGCATAGACCGGATGTCCTAGGAACAGCACGAACTTCTGCGACAGCACGATCTCGACGACGATGAAGCCGAAGCCGAGGGCGGTGAAGTAGATCAGGATGCCGAGTTTCGTGCGGGCCGACGCGTTCGATCTGCGCCTGCGCATGAAGACGAGCGGCACGATCACGAACACGAACCCGAGCACGATGACCTCGATCAGGAGGATCGTCAGTGTGCCGTGCGCCGTGAAGCCACCGAGCACGTTGATGAACTGATCCTTCTGCCAGATGTCCTTGAACTTGCTGTGCTCGAAGAAGAACGGCTTGTCGTCGACGGGCGGCGTGACGTCGAACTCACGCTCCTCGAGGAAACGCTCCGCGGCGACGCCATCCAGGTCCATGTAGGCCTGCAGCGCGTTCTGGAACTTGGCGGCCCCGAGTTGGATCGTCGGTGTCGACTCGCGCGGCGAGTAGAGCACGCCGAATCCCATCGACTCGCAGTGCGCGTGCAGGGTGTCGAGATCGCTCGGTGTGAAGCCGTTCGGCTTGGCGAGGATGACCGTGAAGTTCTCGGAGTGGAGGAAGAAGATCCCCGCGTCCGCCGCAGCCTGATCGCCGCCGAGCTGGCGCGTCAGCGCTTCTCGGGCGAGCGAGAGCAAGCGCAGCGAGTATCGCGGCTCGATCCAGTCAGGACCGTTGCCGCCGCCCGAGCCGGCGATGATCTTCGGATAGAACCACCGCGTCAGTGTGACGACACCGCCCGCGTTGAGGTGCCGCAGGAAGGTCTCGAACCCCTCGACCGTGTAGAGGTAGTTCTCGGACAGCGAGAACGCGCCGGCCTCGCTCGTCGAGAACGTGTCGACCCCGGAGAGCTGGACGATGTCGTAGCTCTCCTCGGAACTCTCGAGGAAGTGCCTGCCCTCCGCCACGTGCACGTCGACGTCCGGGTGCACGTCGTGGTTGTACAGGTTCCCCACGAACGAGTAGAACTCGGGCACCCAACGCACCGCGTGGACGACGAGCTTGTTGATCTCGACCCCGTCGATCTTCTTCGCGCCGAAGTACTTGGCGGTCATGAGGTCGAGCCCGCCTCCAGCGCCGATGCAGACGATGCTGTCGGCGCCGTTCGGGAACAGGCGATGCACCGTTCCCGCGGGGAGGTACTCGAGAACGTTGACCTTCTTGCGCTCGCGATCGACCTCGGGCGTGCCCGGCGGCCAGATCGGACGTCCCGAGTAGCGCATCATCGACGTCATCGCCCACGCATCGATCGTGATGCCCTTCTGCCGCGGCAAGCGGTTCGTCGGATCGTCGCGGTAGCTCTCCGACATCCCCCACAAACCCCAACGATCGTAGGCCGCGGGCCAGTGGAAGGCGTCGACGCGCGACAGACTCGACCACATGCGGAACGGGCTCCAGTCGACGACTTCGACGTCGAGACGCCCACCCTCGGGGGCCTCGGCGACGTCGGCGACGCGGA
>JAGQQZ010000445.1 GCA_020425915.1 Planctomycetota bacterium
GCAACAGGTGCTTCATGGGGCAGCTTTCTCGCCCTCGTTGGGACGTTGAACCGTTCCATCATTCGCGACAACCGCCACGAGTGCAACCTCAGACTGCCCTCGGCAAGCGCACCCGGAACGTACTGCCCTTGCCCAACTCGCTCTCGACCGACACGTCGCCGCCATGGGCGACGGCGACGTTGCGGACGATCGACAACCCCAGGCCGGTGCCACCGACATCGCGAGATCGGGCCGAATCGACCCGGTAGAACCGCTCGAACACCCGCCGTCGATCCTCGGCGGAGAGCCCGAGTCCCGAGTCCTCGACCGAGAACGTGACGTTCGCGTCGTCGACCATCAAGCGCACCACGACCCGACCCTCGTCGGGCGTGTACTTGACCGCGTTGTCGATCAGGTTCGTCACGACCTGCCGGAGCAACTCGCGATCGCCCTCGACCTCCGCGGCGAGCAGGGAAGGTTCGAACCCGATGCGGAGGGACTTCGTCGATGCGATCGGCTCGATCGTCGCCAGGGACGACTCGACCAGCGGCCGTAAGTCGACGCGCTGTCGGTCGAGCGGGGCTTCGTTCGCCTCGAGCTTCGCGAGCGTCAGCTGATCGAGCACGAGCGACTGCATGCGCTCGGTCTGGTTCCGGATTCGCTCGAGGAACCGCGTGCGGATCTCGAGGTCGACGTCGGGATCGTCCAGCAGGGTCTCGACGAAGCCCCGCATCGCGGTCAGCGGCGTCTTGAGCTCGTGCGAGACGTTCGACACGAAGTCGCGCCGGACCTTCTCGAGCCGACGCAGTTCGGTGATGTCGTGGAACACGAGCACCGCGCCGCGCACGGTCTCGTCCTCCGAGCGCATGGGGCTCGACCGCAACTCGAGGATCCGATCGCCGCCGGACACGTCGACGATCGAAATCTCGTCGGCGATCTCCCGCTCCTTCTGCAGCGTCGAATCGAGGATCGCACCGATGCGCTGCACCCGCGTGATCTCCCAAAGCGGGCGACCGACCCCGAGGGCGACGTCAACCGACAACATCCGCCGCGCGGAGTCGTTGATGAACAGGACGCGCTGGCGCTCGTCGGTCGCGACCACTCCCTCGACCATGCTGCGCAGCGTCGCGACGACCTGCTGCCGTTCCTTGCCGAGCGCGTCGATACGTTGGCTGAGCTGCTCGGCGAGGGAGTTGCAGGCTACCGCGAGATCACCGAGTTCGTCGTCGCTGTCCTTGCGCACGCGCCGCGAGAAGTCCCCCGCGGCCATCTCGGTCACCGCGCGCGTCATCGCCCGCAGTGGATCGGTCAGTTTCCGCGCGATGAAGTATGCGGCTCCACACGCGAGCACCGCCGCGATCACGATGCCGGTCAGCATGTTGGTCCGCAACGCGCCGGTCTCGCTGCTGACGTTGGCGCGCTCGCGCGCAGTTCGCGCGACGCCGACGCGACGACCCGATGCGTCGACGACCGGCCAGGCGACGTAGATCAGACTGCTCTTGAGCGTGTCGCTGGCGCGCTCGACGACGTGGTCGTTCGAACCCTCGAGCACCGCGCTCACTTCCGGACGTTCGCGGTGGTTCTGCATCCGCAACGGACTGTGCTCCGAATCCGCGATGACCGAACCGTCTTCCCGGATCACCGTGAATCGCGTCCGGTTGGCCCGACCGAGTTCCTGGATCCGTGCCTGGAACGCCTCGTCGTACTCCGTGCGACCCAGGTACGGGGCAGCGACCTCTGCCAGCAGCACGGCTTGCTCGCGCAATCGCGCGATCGTGCGGTCGCGCACCGACTTCTCGATGGAGTCCGCCTCGAGCCACCCGACCACGACCGCGGTCAACACGATCGTGGCGGCGAACGCGGCGAAGATCTTCGTCAGGAAGCGAGAGGACAACATCGGAGTTCGCCGAGTTTGCCCGCGAGAGCGACGAACTGCAGCAGTCTATGCCCGAAAGCGGTACCCGACACCTCGCACGGTCTCGATCAGGTCGCGGTGCGATCCGAGTTTCTGCCGAACCGAACGGACGTGGACGTCGATGTTCCGGTCGAGCACGTAGGCGGACTCTCCGATCACCCGACTCAGCAACTGCGCGCGCGAGAAGGCCCGCCCAGGATGCGACGCGAGGAGGTGCAACAGCCGGAACTCGGTCGGCGTCAGGTCGAGGGCCTCGTCCTGCAACTTCGCTTCGTGCCGAACCGTGTCGATCGTCAGCGCGCCATGGCGGACGTGCTCCTGGGTGCCGTAGCTGTCGCGCAGCGTGCCGCGCCGCAGCACGGCCCTGACCCGCGCCATCAGGGCCTTCGGCCCGAACGGCTTCGGCACATAGTCGTCGGCGCCGACCCCGAGCCCCAACACGACGTCGGTCTCGTCACCCTTCGCGGTGACCATGATCACCGCGATGCCGCGGGTGACCGGATCCTCCTTGAGGCGCCGGCACAGTTCGACGCCGTCGACACCGGGCAGCATCAAGTCCAACACGACCAGGTCCGGGTTGATCCGACGCGCGGCCTCGAGGCCGCGATCGCCGTCGGACTCCGAATGCACCCGGAAGCCCTCGCGCTCGAGGTTGTACTTGATGATCTCCCGGATGTCGGGGTCGTCTTCGATGAGGAGAACCGTGTGCCTGCTCACGCCGGGAACATCCCAAATGGGACGGACTTTGTCCCCGGCGGGATGATGAAGATCCCGTGAAACGGAGGCAAGAGGCCCGCACGGCGACCTCTGGCGCCGATGCGACCGACGGCTTCAGCGCGACGGACGCGCCGCGTTCGTCAGCTTCTGCCGTGCCTCGTCGAGACCTTGGTCGGCCGCGCGGCGGATCCAATCCTCGCCGCGCACGGGATCGTTCTCGACGCCCTGGCCACGCATGTAGAGCAAGCCGAGGTTGTACTGCGCCACGGCGAGACCCTGGTTCGCGGCGCGCTCGAGCCACTTCGCGCCGGCCTCCGCGTCGGGTTCGCCCGCCTCGCCGTAGATCTCGACGAGTCCGGCACAGAACTGCGCATCGGCGAGCCCCTGGTTACCGGCCTGGCTCCAGAGTTCGAGCGCCCGCTCCTTGTCGGCCCGAACGCCCCTGCCTTGGTAGTGGAGCATCGCGAGGCGGTGCCGCGCCAGCGGCGAGCCTTGCTCGGCAGCTTGCTCGTACCAGCGCGCGGCCTTGCGCGGATTCGGCTCGAGGCCGATGCCTTCGTCGTACATCGAACCGAGCACGACCTGCGCCTTCGTATCACCAAGGTCACCGGCGATGCGGAACTGCTCGCGCGCGAGTTCGAAGTCCTGCGGCACCGCATGGCCGAACAGGTAGAGGATCCCGCGGTTGCAGTGCGCGGCCGGGAACCCTTGGTCGGCAGCGAGTCCGAAGTACTTGGCCGCTTCGGCGTGCGACTTCTCGACGCCAAGACCATCGTAGTAGAGCAGGCCGAGGTTGTTCTGCGCGGCGGCATGCCCTTGCGCGGCGGCGCGGGTGTACCAGCTCGCGGCCATCGCGTGGTCCTCGACCACGCCTTCGCCGTTGTCGTACAGCAGACCCAGCAGGAACTGCGACTGTGCGTCGCCGAACTCGGCGGACTCCTTCCAGTGGTCGTACGCCGACGCGAAGTCGCCGGCACGATAGGCGCGTTGGCCGAGTTGCGTCGGCGACGCGCAGCCGAAGGCGATCGACAGTGCGCCCAGAGCGACGAGGTGCAGGCCGCGACCGGCGGGAACGAGGTGGATCTTCATGATCCACGCTATCGGCCGTTCGGTATCGGGCGCCTGAGCGGGAGGGGGCGGCGGGTGGATTATGAAGAGGGGTTTGGGGGGGCGGTTTGCGGGGCTCGCGAGCGCTCGGGATCAAAGGCAAGACGTGGGGGC
>JAGQQZ010000446.1 GCA_020425915.1 Planctomycetota bacterium
CGCGTACCGCGTTCTGGATCTTCATCATCAACCGCGCCTCCAGGGTGCCCGTTCGTGCGATGCCACCGATCTCTCGAGACCGTCTCGAAGCCGACACGCAGAGACACCCGTCCTGATTGGCCGCAGTGTAGCGACCGGCGCGAACCGCCGCAACGCAGCGCGTGGGGGTGTGACGCGCATGCAGCCCGGCGTAAACTCTCGCGCGCAAGCGATGCGACTCGCGTTCTCGAAACCCGTCCTCGACCATCCGAGCCTGGTCCTGAACCGTTCCTGGGTGGCGATCCACGTCACCACCGTGCGCCGCGCACTCTGTCTCGTCTACAGCGACGCCGCGCTGGTGGTCGAGACCGAGCACCTGCAGACGTTCGACTTCGACGGGTGGTGCGACTGGAATCGCTCGACGACCGGGCGTTGGGTCCAGACTCCCGGATTCCGGGTCGCGGCGCCCGAAGTGATCCAACTCCAGTGCTACAACAAGGTGCCGGCGTACGACGCTCCGTTCACGCGCCGCAACTTGTTCGAGAGAGACGCGTTCACGTGCCAGTACTGCGGCAAGCACGTCGGCGGCGAACGGATGTCGATCGACCACGTCACACCCCGCTCGAAGGGCGGCAAGACGAACTGGCAGAACTGCGTCCTGGCGTGCGTGCGCTGCAATTCCGCGAAGGGTGATCGCACGCTGCGCGAAGCCGGCCTACGGTTGCTGAACGAGCCACGGCCACCGCGCTGGACTCCCTATCTGAACATCAAGCACTCCGAGCAGCTCGAGTCGTGGGCGAAGTTCACGGCGAGCCATCGAGCCGCGAAGGGCTGAAGCAGGACCTTCGACCATGCGAACTCACCAGAAGATCGGGATCGGACTAGCGATCCTGTCTCTCGCCACGTCGGCCGCTGCCCAGAAGGGCGCCGCCGCGCTCCGCAAAGAACTCAAGCAACGCGAATCGGCCGCCGCGAAGGACGACGCCGACGCGATCGTCGAGAGCGCGAAGTGGGCGAGCGCGAAGGGCGTGACGAAGGACGCCGCACGGCTCCTCAAGAAGGCGCTCAAGATCGACCCGGACCACGAGGGCGCGAACACCGCGATGGGCCTCGTGAAGGTCGGCGACGAATGGGTGACGCGCGAGAAGGCCAAGGACCTCGAGCAGAAGGCGCACGACGCCGACATGAAGGCCAAGGGATTCGTCCAGGTCGACGGCGTGTGGGTCGCGAAGGACAAGACGGACGACGCGAAGCGAGGCGTTTTCTGGCACGACGGCCAACAGGTGTCGCGCGACGACAAGCGCAACTTCTCGATGGGGCGTGTCCGGCACCCGCGGACCGGTGTGTTCATCGACGCCGACGACCTCGGCAAGGCCGAGTCCGGCATGTTCCCGACCGACAACGGATGGGTCAGCGAGGACGAGGCGAACAAGTACCACTCCGACCGGAACCGCCCGTGGGTCGTTCGCACCGAGTACGCGACTCTGCTGAGCACGATGCCGATCGCGAAGCTCGAGGAGTTCAAGATCGCCGTCGACAGCGCCATCGACACGGTCCGCGCGGTGTTCGGCGGCGAGCACGCCCCGCCGACCAACCGGCCCACCGTGTGGGTCGCGCACGACGCCGAGGCCTACCGCGAGTACGGCAACGCGACCGGCTCGGGCGGCGAGTCGTCCTACGGCGTGTTCCTGTCGCCGGTATCCTTGGACGTCCCCGGCCTGGGCCAAGTTCGCCCTGCGTTCTGCGACAACCACAAGGATTGGGGCCCGTACTACGTCAAGCACGCCGCCGCCCTGGCGTACGCCGCCGGCTACTGCGCGGCGCACGGCGTGGCAGCTCCGGAGTGGTTCCTGCGCGGTGTCGGCGCACTGGCCGAGCGATTCCAGGTGCCCGGCCAGACCGCCCACTTCGCCAAGCAGCACGTCGCCAAGGGCGGGGTGCGCACCTTGAAATCGTGGTTCAGCGCGTTCGCGATCAATGGCGAAATGGAGGCGAAGGAGCGCGACTACAACATCTTCCAGGCCGGCCTCGTTCTGCACTACGCGATGAAGGGCGGCGACGAGAAGGCCACGGCCGCGCTGCAGGATCTCTGCAAGACGATCGCCGAGCGGCCGAAGGAGAGTGCTGCGAAGCGGGCATTCGAGAAGTTCGAGCACGTCATCATCGACGCGCAGGACGGCGTCCGAGCCCACCTGCAGGCGATCAGCCGCTGACCGAAGCGACCGGTCCGCGCGACAGGTCCGTCGCGGCTTCGTCCACTCGGTGGTGTGCCAATCGGACGTGTTCCGTCCTGGCGCATCGCCCTGGCGAACCGATCGCACCGGGAGTTCCGGCGAATTCGACGACCCGGCGCTAGGGCCCCGATCCGGGGTTCGCTAAGAAAACCCCACCGAAACTCTCGCGGAGTCCCATCCAAGATGATCCTCAGAAGCACCCGAACGGCGGCCACGATCGTCGCCGGTTGTCTCGCGACCCTCGGCGCCCAAGCGCAGAGCCCGTTCGCGAAGGCCCTCCCCAGCGACACGATCGCGTTCCTCTCGTTCCCCGACATCACGAAGTCGCTCGAGGAAATGCAGCAGGCCCCGATCGCCAAGATGTGGCACGAAGAGGAAGTCCAGGACTTCGTCGCCGATGCCATGGCGATGCTCGAGGCCAAGTGGGAGGAAGCCGCGGAAGAGGGTCAGGCGATGTACGAGAGCGGCGACATGCCGTTCAACCCGGCAGACCTCTCCAAGCTCCAACTCCACAGCCTCGGGTTCGCGCTGACGAGCCTGTCGCTCGGCGAGTTCGAAGGCGACCCGTTCCCGATGATCGGCGTGGTTGCACACGCCGAGTTGGGGGAGAGCGCGACGATCTGGCGCGGGATCTTCGACGCAGTGCTGCAGCGGATCCTCGAGGAGTCGGACGGCAACCTCGCGATCACGAGTTGGAAGGCCGGTGACACCGAAGTCCGCACACTCGGAGCCGCGGAGCTCGAACTCCCGATCGGCCTGAACGTCGCGTTCCACGGCACGCAGTTGGTCGTCGGCACGAAGCGCGACGAGGTGAGTGCGTTCCTGACCTCGCTCCAATCGGGCCAGGCCAGACTGACCGCAACCAAGAACTACGCCGCGTGCGCCCAGGCCGTGCGGGTCGATGGAGCGGAAGTCGAAGCTTTCTTCCGCCCGAATCCGGTCATCGATTTCGCGCTGAGCGCGGTGCGCACCGCGCAGGCCGACGGCGAACTGCCGCCGTTCGTCAACGTCGACGGCGTCGAGCGCGCGATCACTGCACTCGGACTTCGCGCGATCGATGCGATCGGCGGAATCTCGGCGTACGAGGGTGACCATTGCGTCTCCCGGTCGTTCGTCGCGAGCCCGAAGGACAAGCGCAAGGGCATCGCCGCCGTCATGGCTGGGCAAGCCGATCTCAGCCTCCTGCGTTGGGTGCCGAAGGATGCCGCCACGGTGTCGATTGCCTCGCTCAACGTCGGTGCGGTCTACGACGCCATCGTCGGTGCGTTGAACGCCTACGACCCGGAGATGGCGAAGTCGCTGCTCGGCCAACTCGCCGCGCACGAGGAGCAGATCGGGATCTCGGTGAAGGACGACATCTTCGGCGCGTTCGCCGGGGATTACGTCTCCTGGCAACTTCCGATGGCGTCGTTCACGGCTGCGCCCGAGATGGCCGTGATCGCGAAGATGAACAACCAGGACGGCTTCCTCAACGCACTGCAGAAGGCCGCGGACATGTCGCAGGGCCGAATCGTCCTCGAGCAGAACGAGCGCCGCGGCATCAAGGTCTACCAGTTGATCTTCGACGTCGAGGTCGACGGCGAGATCGGTTTCAACCCGCTGACGATGTTCGTGCCGACGTTCTCGTTCAAGGACGACTACCTCGTGCTCGCGTTCTCGACGAGTGACATCAAGCGAGCATTCAAGCGGATGGATCGTGAGGACGACCCGACGGGGGACATCCGCACCAACGCGGAGTTCGCGCCCTACCTGCAGTCGCTGCCGGCGGACGGCCTGACGAGCATTTCGTTCAAGGACTGGAAGGCCGAGTTCGAGGCGTACTACCAGGTCGGGACCACGGCACTCGCGTTCGTGCCGCTGGACGACGAGATCCCGCTGGATCTTTCGTTGCTGCCCGACTCCTCGACGTTGACGCAGCACCTGTGCGGCTCGATGACGTGGACGCGACAAACCGACGCCGGCACGTTCTCGTCGTCGGTCGGACCTTGGGGCCCGGAGACCGTCGCGCTGCTGACCGGTGCTTTGGTCGGCGGAGTCGGCACGGCAACGGTGCTGCAAGCCTCCCACGGCGGCATGAGCCGGTGGTGACGCACTGCGCGCGCACCACGTGAAGCCGCTGCGACCTGCGCTCCTCGGGGTGCGGGTCGCGACGATTTCCGAGCGAGTACGTCATACGATCCCCGCGGACCATGGGACTACCCACGATGGCGCCTGACCGCCGCGCCGTGCTCGCGACCGCTGCCGGGATCCTGCTCGGCGCGACGGGGATCGCGCAACGATCCGCGTCGGGCCAGGTCGCGCTCCGTCAGGCAGTCCGTGACGCTGCCAACGACCGAGTCGTCGCGATCGTCGCGACGCACCCCGACGACCAGTGGATGTTGCCGGCCGCGTACCTGAGGTTTCGCCTCGGCTTCCGGGTCGCGGCGATCCTGTTCACGCGGGGCGAGGGCGGCCAGAACATCACCGGACCGGAGGTCGGCGACGCACTCGGACGTATCCGCACGTTCGAGACCGAGGCCTCGGGCGAGGCGCTCGACTGCGACATCTGGTACCTGAATCGGACCGACGGCGGCTACTGCCGTACCGGCCAGGAAGCGCTCGAGCTGTGGGGGCGTCGCAGCACGACGGAGGATCTCGCGAGGATCCTGCGCCGCATCCGCCCCGACATCGTGTTGACCACACACAACCCGACCGAGACCCACGGGCACGACCAGGGATTGCTCGAGGTGCTGTCCGCAGCCGTCGATCTCGCCTGCTCGACGGAGTTCTCGGTCGACGGACTTCCGCCAGCGGACATCAGGCGCCTGTTCCGCGGCGCGGGCGACGACGACCACGACCTCAGCCTGCCGGCCGACACCGTCGACGTCGACCGCGGCCGGACCTACCGGCAGATCGCCTACGAGGCGTTTCGCCTCCACGCGAGTCAGGCGCCGTTCCGGACGATCGACTCGCTGTTCCAACCGGACCTCGAACTCGTGAGTCTGCCAATCGCGGGGCGGCCGCTCGCCCGCAACTTCACGGAAGGCCTGTCGTCTCTGTTCGAGGAGCTGCGCGAGGCCCTACCGAATCGAACGATCACCTCGTTGCGCGACGACTTCGAGCGCCAACTCTCGTTCCTGCTCGATGACCGCAGACAACTTCTGAACTTGGCGCTCGATCTGATCGGACGCCTCGAAAGAATCGACACGTCGAGTGACGGCGATCTCGCCGTGCGAATCGCGCGACGCGCCGAAGCGCTCGAGCGTGTCGTGCGACACGCGTGCGCGTTGCGGGCATCGGTCGAGTTCGAAACCGACGCAGTCGCCGTTCCCGGCGAGCCGTTGCCGTTGACGGTCCACGCGCACTTCGCCAACCAGCGCGTCGAGATCCTCGGGATCCAGAACCTGGGACCGGGCGAGCTGCGCGTCGACGATGCCCAGCACGACGTCCACAAAGCACGGTTGGAGGCGTCGCTCGAGGTTCCCCGAGGGCTCGTCGAGGACGTCGACGCGAAGTTCCGTGCTGACCGCTTCGAAGATCCTCTGCGGATCGCCGTGCGCTACGCGGTCCACCGCGAGGACGGCAGTTCGAGGGAACTTCAGATCCCACTCCCGCTCGACGTACGAGTGCGCCCCTCGGTGGAATTGGAGGCCATCCCGCCGGCGCTGCTGATCTCGGACGACATCGGCTCCGTCGCGTTCGCGGTTCGCGTTCGCCGCAACACGGTCCAGCCGGTCGAGGACACACTGACGGTCCGGACGAACCTGGGCGTCACGGTGAGCCCGGTCTCCCAACCGGTCAGCATGGCGGGCGAGAACCTCGAGGAGTACTACTTCCGACTCGGACTTCCCGCGAACGCCGCGACGATGAAGGCACGCGTTCGGCTCGGTGATCAGAGCATCGACGTCCCGCTCCACCGCGTGGACGTCCGTATCGACCGAAGTCTTCGCGTCGGACTCGTCCGTGGCGTCGATGACACGTCGCGCTCGATGCTGCGAGTGCTCGGCGTGCAGCTGGTCGAACTCACCGACACCGTGCTGCCGACTCGCGATCTCTCCGATCTCGACACGATCGTGATCGACATCCGTGCCCTCCGAAGCCACACGGCGGCTCGCGCGGGGTTCAACCGCCTCATCGACTTCGTTCGCGACGGCGGTCGACTGGTCGTCTTCTATCACAAGGACCAGGAGTTCAATCTCGAGAGCAGCGGGTTCCGGGGATTCCCACCGAGTCTGCCGCTGCACATCGGCAAGGGACGCGTCACGCGTGAGGACCAACCCGTCAAGGTCCTGATCGAAGACCACATCCTCCTGAACTACCCGAACCGCGTGCAGGCATCCGACTGGGATGGGTGGGTACAGGAGCGCGGACTGTACTTCGCCGACGACTACAGTGATCGCTACGACGAGTTGTTGTCGATGGCGGACCCCGGACAACCCGAAGAGCGGGGTTCGTTGCTCTACGGACGGGTTGGCGACGGCGAGTTCGTGTTCTGCGCCCTAGCGCTCTACCGCCAACTCAAGTTGCTCCACCCGGGAGCGTGTCGCTTGTTCGCGAACCTCGTGTCGCGAGCCGCGGATTGAGTCACGGCTCGCCGGTCAGCGACCACGCATCAAGAGCGCACAGGCGGCGAGGTTCGCGCCGACGACTCCCGAGAGCGCGAGCGTCACGTTGCCGGTCTTGAGCCACACGACGGCAGCCCAGCTGAGCGCCATGACCGCGATCCCGATCAGGACGGACGACGTGAAGGAGCCGGCGTCGCCACCCCGTCGAACCGCGTCCGTGCTCGCGGCGCGGGCGAGCGAGAATCGCTCGTGCAAGTCGTCGATCCGGTTGCGAACACGCATCGCCGCGTCGACCGAGTCCTTGGCGACGCGGCCGCTGTCCAACATCTCCTGCCGGACGCTCCGAAACTCGGTCAGGACCTGATGCAGGATGTCCTCGAATTCGACCCCGCGTTCCAGGCTCGTCTCCGCGGTCTCGCGGATCTGATCCAGCGCGGAATCGCGCATCATTTCGAACGCCTCGGTCAGCCGCGCGATCTCGTCGACGACCTGCGCAGCCTTGATGTCGGACTCCTCGAGCAGGAGATCGAATTCCTCGTTCGTGAAGAGCTGCCCGCGCGACGAACTCGCGACCGATTCGACCACTGGCTCGGTTTCCGCGGCCTCGGTCGCTCCGAATTCGCCGACGATCGGATCCGCCGCGCGCGTCTCGTCGTTCGACTCCGTCTCGTCGTCCGCCGGTGCGTGCTCGCTCGTCTCTTCGAACAGACTGTCCGGAGTAGACGCCAAGACCTCGTCCGCGTGCGGCTCCGGGTCCTCGGACGTATCGTCGTCGAACGACTCGGACGCACCGGACACCTCGAGCTCCGACTCCTGCGATGGCACGAGTTCGTCGGCCGGCTCGACCGCGTCCTCGATCGCCTCGAGCGCCTCCGTCAGCTCGTCCGGTGCATCCACGTCGACGGAAGCCGTCGATGCTTCACCGGTCTCCAGTTCGTTCTCCGATAGCTCGCCCATGAGTTCCCCGAGCGTGTTCGACGCATTCGCGGGGCGAGGCTCGATCGACAACGTGGCTCCCCAACGCCGGATTCGGGACCGGCTCAACCGGCTACGCTGCTTCTTCGCCATCCCCCGTCGGTCTTTTCGGCAGCCGACGCGGGGAAGTGATGCGGAATCTGACGGTGTCACGTCGGGCCGGTGAGACCGACGAATCCCGCGACAGTCGGGGCGACCGATCGACTCGTCGCGGGCTCTGTCCTACTCAGCGGAACGACGGGAACGCCATCCCCGTCAGGTCCGAGCGAACCACACGAACGTCGACCGACGAGACCGTGCCGCTACGCCGAATCACGTGGAACTCCCGGACGAAGACGAACGAGTAGTCCTGGTTCTCGTACAGAAGCTCCAGGCAGATCCCGCCGTCCGGTCGGCGCAGGACCCAGAGCTTCGTGATGCGACGTGCGGCGATCCGTCGGGACGCACCGTCGTGGGTCACGTACTCCAACTCCGCGAAGTTCCAGGTCGCCTCTTGGTGGAAGTCGTCAACTCCCGGATCCTGCGGTGCAGACACCGGGGCGGCCTCGGCGGTTTGGGTGGTGGCCGAACCCTCGGCCATGGCGAACGGCAGCGCCGCGAGGGCGCCGGCAGCGAGAACCAGCTTGAACGGAACGATCATGGGGTCGATTCACCTCGGCATTCGAACGTGCGGGAACCAGCCCCGCGTTGGCATCCGATGCGCGATGCCTACGCTCCGCCGTGCGGAGTCGGGGCGTGCACCGGCCTGCACCGATCCGACGATACGCCAGTGACGAAGCGGAAGACGGTTTTCTTGCGCCTGATTCTCGGTTGCGCGATCGCGATCGGTGCGGTCAGGACCTCGGCTGCGCAAGCCCGATTCGCGGTCGAGGCGGCCGCCGGCGTCGACGCGTCGACCCGGGCACACGTGGAACGCCTCGTCGAGGCCGGCCTCGCTCGACTCACGCCGATGTTCCCGGGGACTCCAAAGCGATCGTGTGTCGTCACGGCACACCAAAGCGTCGATTCGTTGCCGCCCGAAGTGCGGGCTTCGCTCCACGAGGGGACGGCCGGCGTGGCCCTGTTGGGTCGCAGCGAGATCCATTTGATCTTGGACGAGTCCCGTCATCATCCGCCCCACGACCTTCGAACCGTTGTCGATCACGAACTCGTCCACATCCTGCTGGACCAATTCGTGGGCGAAGCCGCACCACACGTCTCTCGCTGGTTCCACGAGGGACTCGCGCAGGAGCTGAGTGGTGGCCCCTACATCGGCATGAGTGAGGACGACCTGGTGATCGCGGCCCGCGCCGACCGGTTGTTCCGATTCGCCGAACTCGACCAGGACTTCCCCGGCGATCGGAGTGGGCTGCGCCGAGCCTACGCCCAGAGCTTCTCGTTCGTCGGTTTCCTGCGCCGCCGTTTCGGTCTCGATGCCCTGCTCGAGGCGGCGAGACAGAGCACCGCCGACGGAGGGTTCCGCGCGGGTTTCGTGGCTGTGACGCACGGCGCGATGCTCCATCAGGTCGACGAATGGCGGGAGTACGTGCTCACCGGCTCGGGCGCACCGCTGCGCTTCCTGATGCGCAACTGCTTCTCGTTCCTGGTCGTGATCGGATTCCCGTTGCTGGCGATCGCCGTGATCCGTCGCTTTCGACGCGACGACGCCGCTCGTCGGAAGCTCGAGTTCGAAGAGCGTGTCGAGCACGCGGACGAACGGCACCACGACTGATCGTCGCCTCGCCGGTCGCTTCGGGTTAGAACGGCACCCGATGACGACCCGATCCGCTCGCAACCTGTTCGCGGCGCTCGCCCTGTGCACGATCCTGCCGAGCTGCATGTACCACCAGCACCGCGTCGGCGTCGGCCCGGCGGGGATCCAAACCGTGACTGCCCGACAGTGGTACTGGTTGTTCGGACTGGGTCGGCTCAACGAAGTCGACACTCAGCGCTTCGCGCAGGACTCGGTCAGCTACGACGTCGTCACCAAGTTCTCGTTCACCGACCTGCTGTATTCCATCCTCCTCGGGCCGGTGACCGTGACGTCGCGCACCGTGGTCGTGGAGCGGTGACCCAGACCACCAGGGTCTATCGCATCGCACGCGCCGACGTGGGCGCACTCGCGCAACGCATGCGCGACGAGCTGCCCGTCGACGCGGAATGGCGCGACGTGCCGTACGCCCGGTTCTCGGTCAAGACGCTCGGTGTCGTGCTTACGTGCTACGACAGCGGCAAGGTCGTCCTGCAGGGGCGGGAGTCCGAGATGTTCGCGTCGCGATTCCTCGTCGGTCTCGACCTGGCGACTGCGAAGACCACGCCCGATGCCGAAGACGGCCTCGCGTTCGACGTCGAGACGCTGGGTTCGGACGAGGCCGGCAAGGGGGACTACTTCGGTCCTCTCGTGGTCGCCGCCTGCCACGCCGAACCGTCGAGCGCCGCAACGCTCGCCGAACTCGGAG